>JAKATV010000303.1 GCA_021818565.1 Planctomycetota bacterium | reverse complement strand
ATGGTTGATTTCGTCGAGATCAAGGATCAGCCGTGGGCGGACAATGCCGGATGTCATCATCACCGACCGCGATAATTGTACTCCTTGGGTGTGGCCCTTGCGGGAAAGACTGGAAGGAATTGTATAGCGGCGGCCTGACGAAAATAATCACCGAATTTGATCAAATTCGGCACTTCCTTTTGTGGGAGTTGGAAGTATAGTTACCAAAAGAAGTCGTGAGCTGAGCATGAATGCCGTCACGGCCGCGGAATAATAAAAAAGGATTTGGCCTGATCAAGTCCTGATAAGTTTGTGATAGGTCAATGAAGTAAGGAGTCCACTGATGAAAGAGTTTTTGATGCACGATGCTAAAGACGGCGTCGGCGTCGCAGTTGTAGACATCAAGGCCGGACAGGAGGTGCAGGGGGTGGCCCTGCATGGCCAAGCCGCGCCGCGGGTAAAAGCCTTGATGGAAATTCCACTGGGGCACAAAATCGCTCTGCGCGATTTCCAGCCCGGTGACACCATCATTAAATATGGCTGTGATATTGGTAAAGTCGTCGCGCCGATTAAAACCGGCGAGCATGTTCATGTTCATAATCTCAAAACCAAGAGGTGGTAACAACAATGGGTATTTCTTCATTCAAAGGTTTTCGCCGTGAAAATGGTCGGGTTGGCATCCGCAATCATGTCGTCATCCTGCCGGTGGATGACATTTCCAATGCGGCATGTGAGGCCGTGGCCAGTAACATAAAAGGGACGTTGGCCCTGCCGCACGCCTATGGGCGGCTGCAGTTTGGCGAGGATCTGGAACTGTTTTTTCGCACGATGATCGGAACCGGTGCCAATCCCAATGTGGCGGCCTGCGTGGTGATCGGTATTGAACCAGGCTGGACGCAGCGCATTGTGGATGGAATCGCCAAGACCGGCAAGCCCGTCACGGGCTTCTCGATTGAACGGCACGGCGACATCAAGACGATCGCGGCCGCGTCGATAAAGGCGAAAGAATACGTCCACTGGGCCAGCGAACTTCAGCGTGAAGACTGCGGAATTGATGAATTATATATTTCAGTGAAATGCGGTGAATCCGATACTACGACGGGTCTTGGTTCCTGTCCGGCGGTGGGGAATGTGATCGACAAAACCGTGGCACAGGGGTCTACCGCGTCATTCGGTGAAACCTCTGAGTTAACGGGCGGAGAACATATCGTAAAATCCAAAGCCGCAACACCCCAAATTGCTGAAGCTTTCATGAAAGTCTGGAGCAGCTACACCGAAATGATCTTCAAGGAGAAGACCGATGACTTATCGGAATCCCAGCCAACCAAGGGAAACATCCGGGGCGGGCTGACGACCATTGAAGAAAAGGCCTTGGGAAATATTGAGAAACTCGGCAAAAAAACCAAGTTTGTCGGCGTGCTGAAACCCGCCGAAGCTCCCAGTGGCAAGGGGTTGTGGTTCATGGACACGTCCTCCGCCGCCGCGGAAGCCATAACGCTATGGGCGGCATCGGGGGCGGTGGTTCATCTGTTCCCCACGGGACAGGGAAATGTGATCGGTAATCCGATTGAGCCGGTGATAAAACTCTCGGCCAATCCGGTTACCTGCTCGACGATGAGCGAGCATATTGATCTTGACGTATCGGCCATTCTGCGGGGAGAAATGTCAGTGGATCAGGCCGGGGACAAATTACTGGAAATGATGGTGCGCACGTGCAACGGGCGGCTGACGGCCGCCGAAGTGCTGGGCCACCGGGAATTTGTTCTGACCAAACTTTATCGGAGTGCATAGGACAATACATATGTTGAGTAATCCGATACAAAAAACCGCGGCGTCCCGTCCGGGGCGTTACGACCCGGACGTGGTGCGAGCGTTGGCAAAGCAACTGGCGACCGCGGTCGGCGTGCCTGACGCCAATGCCCAGTTATTGGCGGACGCCTTGGTGGATGCGGATATTCATGGCGTGACCAGTCACGGAATATCGCGGCTGAATATCTATCTCCGTCGCATTCAAAAAGGCTTGATCGATCCCGTTGCCTCTCTGACGCTGGACCGGCATCGTCGGGCGGTACTGGCCGTAAATGCCGGCAATGGGCTGGGACAGGTTCAAACCCTGAAAACCCTGGACCTGCTGACGCCTATGGCCCGGGAAAACGGTGTGGCGGCGGCCACGATCCGCAATTCACAGCACTTTGGCGCGGTGTCCTATTATTGCAATAAGGCTGCGGATCAGAATATGATTCTCTTGGCCACAACGAATTGTGAGCCGGCGATGTCTCCGGAGGGCGGATGCCAGGCCTTTTTTGGAACCAATCCGATCGCCGCGTCATTTCCTACCGGCAAAGGCTTTCATATAAAAATTGATCTGGCGACATCCATCGTAGCGCGGGGAAATATTATTGCCGCCCAGAAGAGCGGTAAGCCCATCCCGCCAGGATGGGCCTTGAATGTTGATGGAGAGCCAACGACCGATGCGGGGGCGGCGTTATTGGGAACGGTTCTGACCATGGCGGGGCACAAGGGCTACGCGCTGGCATTAATGGTGGAAAT
Source organism: Planctomycetota bacterium (assembly GCA_021818565.1). Classification (GTDB taxonomy): domain Bacteria; phylum Planctomycetota; class Phycisphaerae; order WQYP01; family WQYP01; genus JAMDCX01. The sequence goes on along the minus strand of JAKATV010000303.1, from coordinate 16,666 downwards.
GCTCTCCGGGGTACTGTCAGGCTCCGCTATCGGCCCCGGCGTGGGGTCGATGTATAAGAATATGGATCGCCAACAGGATGTGGGACATTTCCTCTGCCTGATGGATATCTCGGCATTTATGGATGTGGATGCCTTTAAAGGCCGGGTGGATGGCATGATTGACGAAATCAAGTCCTGCCGCAAGCGTCCCGGCGTCGAAGAAATTCTGATTCCCGGAGAACGTTCGCATCGTCTTGCCGTGCAGAATTTGCGGCATGGCATTTCCATTGACGCCGCGACCCTGAAAGAATTGCAACTGCTGTGCGCGGATCTGCACGTTGCGTTCACGCTCGAGAGTTCCGCAGCCTGTGAGGTGCGATCATGATGACGGATATTCTGGTTGCGGAAAATATCAATGCTCCGGCATTGGAGAAATTAAAAGCCGGATTTACCGTACTGGTTGATCCGAATCTCTGGAAATCAACGGAGAAACTTCTGGCACAAGTCGAGCATTGCCGGGCGTTGATGGTGCGCAATCAAACGCGAGTTTCAGCCGAAGTGCTCGCGGCCGCCAAACATCTGGAAGTTATAGGGCGGGCCGGGACCGGCTTGGATAACATTGACGTTCCTGCAGCCAGTGCGGCAGGAGTGGTGGTGGTCAACACCCCGGACCAAAATTCAATGTCGGCCGCGGAATTGACGCTTGCCATGATGCTGGCGCTGGCACGAAAGCTTCCCGCGGCGGACCGGAACGTCCGCGGAGGCGGCTGGGATCGGCAAAGCTTTATCGGCACGGAATTGTATGGAAAAACCATGGGAATCGTCGGTTTGGGCCGAATTGGCGTTCTCGTGGCGTTACGAGCGCGGGCGATGGGAATGCAAATTATTGCGCATGACGCGTATATCAGCCCGGATTCGGTGGCGGTGACTGAAACGCACGCCCGCCTCATGGAACTCGACGATCTGCTTGGCGAATCTGATTTTGTGTCATGTCATGTGCCCTTGACGGCTCAAACGGCACACTTATTTAATTATGATCGTTTCAAAAAAATGAAACCGACGGCATTTTTCCTGAATCTCGCGAGGGGAGAGGTGGTCGCGGAGCAGGATCTCATCCGGGCGCTGGAAGAGAAACGTATTGCCGGCGCGGCTTTGGATGTGCGGGAGCAGGAGCCTCCGGCGGCCGGCAAGCTTTCGGAGCTGGAAAACGTGATATTAACTCCCCATATCGCGGCGTTCACCCGCGAGGCACAGGATCGCGTGGTAAGGTCCGTATGCCGGGATGTCGGTCTGGTGCTATCCGGGCGAGCGGCCGGCAAGCTTTCGGAGCTGGAAAACGTGATATTAACTCCCCATATCGCGGCGTTCACCCGCGAGGCACAGGATCGCGTGGTAAGGTCCGTATGCCGGGATGTCGGTCTGGTGCTATCCGGGCACGCGGCCGGCAACTTTGTTAATTTTTCAAGGCCGCGTCGGCATGAAAACAGAAACCGTTGAAACTGGAAGGAAAATGGTATGAAACTATTCTTGGATACCGCTGATGTAGCGCAAATCCGTGAAGTACGTAGCTGGGGCATTCTGGATGGTGTAACTACCAATCCGACCCATGTGTCTAAAACCGGACGTCCTGCGGCGGATGTCTATCGAGAAATTTGCTCTCTGGTGGATGGGCCGGTAAGTCTGGAAACGCTTAGTCTTAACGCCGACGAAATTGTTGCCGAAGGCCGAAAGCTGGCAACCTTTCATAAAAATGTTGTGGTCAAAGTCCCCCTGATGAAAGAGGGTCTCAAGGCGGTGAAGGCGTTGTCTTCCGAGGGCATTAAGACGAACGTCACCGTCACGTTCTCGCCGTTGCAGGCGATGTTGGCCGCCAAATGCGGTGCCACTTACATTAGTCCTTTCGTCGGCCGGCTTGATGCCGTGGGACATGTGGGAATGGATCTGGTCCGGCAGATCAAGACTATTTACAGTAATTACGGATTCGAGACCGAGATTATCGTGGCGGCCGTGCGTCATCCGATACATGTATTGGAAGCCGCGCTTGCGGGTGCTGAGATATGCACGATGAGTTTTGATGTGCTCCAGCAGTTGTACCAGCACCCCTTGACGGATATTGGCATTGAAATGTTTCTCAATGACTGGAAAAAGGTGCCGGCGTCATGACCGCTTTACCGCTTTATCTCAATGGGCAATGGGTGCACACGCAGACGAAAATAAACGTCGTGAACCCGGCTCTTGGCGACACCTTCAACGAGGTATGCACCATTGACCGTGCCGCTGTGGGGCAGGCAATTACACATGCGCATCGAGCTTTTCAGCAGTGGCGCGAAATACCGGGTAAGCAGCGCGGCGAATTCCTGGAAAAAATCGCCGACGAACTCCAGCGGCGCGGTGATGAAATCGCCCGCACCATTACCATGGAGAATGGCAAGCCTCTGGCGCAAAGCCGCGGTGAGCTTGCCATGTCCGTAGATCACTTGCGCTGGTTTGCCCAGGAGGCCCGCCGCATATACGGCCGAACAATTCCGCATCAGGTTCCCGGCAAACGGCATCTGGTCATAAAAACGCCGATCGGCGTTGTGGCCGCAATTAGTCCATGGAATTTTCCTCTCGTACTGGCGCTTCGGAAAGTTGCCCCCGCGCTGGCCGCCGGCTGCACGGTTATTCTTAAACCTGCCAGTGCCACGCCGCTATGCACGCTGGCTTTGGCAGAATGTGTGCACGCCGCAAAATTGCCCGCGGGAGTTTTTCAGTTGGTATTGGGCCGATCCGCGGATATAGCGCAGGAATTTTTAGATAATCCGCTATGCCGCAAGATCACGTTCACCGGATCCACCGAGGTGGGAAGAACGTTGATTCGAGGGGCGGCGGCGCAAATTAAGCCCTTATCGCTGGAGCTTGGCGGCCATGCGCCGTTATTAATATTTGAAGATGCGGATATGGATGCGGCCGTGGAAGGTGCTCTGATTACTAAATTTCGTAACACCGGTCAGTCTTGCATCGCGTCGAATCGCATATATGTGCAAAGCTCGGTGTATACCACGTTCCTTGAGCAATTCACGAAAAAAGCTCGCGCCTTGAAAGTGGGCGATGGTCTGGAAGAAGACGTGCAGATCGGGCCGCTGATCAATGGGGAGGCTTTGGCCAAAGCACAGGAACATATTGACGACGCAGTCCGGCGCGGAGCCAGGCTTCTATGCGGCGGCAAACGTCTTGACCGCAAGGGCAGTTTTCTGGAACCTACGATATTGGCAGACGTCACGGCGGATGCTTTGTGCATGTCCGAGGAGACCTTTGCGCCCGTTGCGCCGGTTTGCCCGTTTCATACCGAAGCCGAGGCTGTTGCGCTGGCCAATGGATCGCCTTATGGTCTTGCAGCCTATGCTTTCACACGGGATCTGGACCGGGCGATGCGACTGATGGAATCGTTGCAGGCCGGCACGGTCGGCATCAATGACGCTGTTCCCTCAACCAGCCAGTGTCCGTTTGGCGGCATGAAGGAGAGCGGCTGGGGACGGGAACTGGGAATTGAGGGCTTGGACGGCTTTATGGAAACGAAACATATCTCGTTAGGAGTGCGTGTATGATTAGTCATCAGATGGCAACACTTCCTGAAAAGACGGTCGACGGAATGATGCCCCGGAACAGACCGGTGTCGGTGGGCATGATTTTTCTGGGACGGCGACGCCCCGGGTTTGATATGTCGTGGGGCGGGCAGATGGAAAAACGTGTTCGAGCCGCGCTAGCCGATATGGATATGACCGTATTTGAACCGCCGGAAAAGGCGGTTGATGACCGTTCCTTGCGCGAGGCGGTAGCGGCATGCCAGGCGCAGGACGTGGAAGTGATCGCGCTCTTGCAAACCACCATGGGTGACGGGCGTCTTGCCCCGACCCTGGCTCAGCTCTGGCCTGATCCGCTGGTGCTTTGGGCTACACCGGAAAATCCGCAGGGCGATATGATCAGCTCATGCTCTCTGGTGGGTGTACATTGCTGGGCCTCCGTACTGCGGCAAATGGGCCACTCATTTGATCTGGTCTATGGCGACCCCGCGGCTTCAGGAACCCAGCGAAGGTTCAATGAGGCGGTGCGGATTGCCGCGACGATTCGTCGAATGCGTAAGCTGCGACTGGGAATTATTGGCGGACAGGCCCCCGGTTATTTTGCCATGGGTGCCGATCCATTTGTGATGCACCGCGGTCTGGGCGTGCAACTTCAAACATTCAGTCTCATGGAATTTGCGGACGTGGTGATGGGGTTTAAGGATGCGGAAGTAGCGGCCGATGTGGCGACGATCAAAGCGACCGGACTGATGCATAAAGACACCAGCGATGATGATTTGCCCATGGCTTCGCGACTCTACATGGCCATGCGATGGTATTTGGATCATGAATCTCTTGATGCCATGACTATTCGCGAGTGGCCGGAAATTCCCAATAATTTCGGCCAGTGGCCGTACCTGGGAATCGCCCGGCTTACCGACGAAGGTCGCGCCGTGGCCTGCGAGGGTGATGCCGATGGTGCCGTGACCGCCTGGATTGGTGAAAGCCTGGGCCTGGGCCGCTGCTATCTCTCCGATTGGCTGGAACATGATGATGATACTATTACGCTATGGCATGGCGGTGCCGCGCCCATGTCGCTGTGCGCCCCGCCGGGAGAACCTGGCGCTCCGGTAATTGCGCGGCATTTCAATATTAAAAAGCCGGCGGTTATTGAAGCCACACTGCGCGTTAAAATGCCGGTGACGGTCATGCGATTCTGGCGCTGCGATGGAAAGTATTTCCTTACCGCGCGTGAAGGCCGGACAATTCAACCGAAACGTCATTTGATGGGTACGAATGGCCTGGTGCAATTAATGCGTCAGGATCCGCGGCAATGGTTTGAAGATCTTTGCTACCAGGGTATGCCGCATCATGTGGTCGTTTTTGAAGGGCATCACGTGGAAGTATTGAAACGCTTCGCCCAGATCATGAACATTCAGTTTATGTAGAACCGAGGCGAGATTCGCAAGCGAAGCGCAATGTCCGTGCCATTCAGAATAAGTTGTGATTGCTTGGAGGCGTATTGCGCCGGCGATGTACCGCTATTAGGATTTTTCGATGGGCACACATGCCGCCATTGGGATTGGTTTGACTCTGTATGCTTGCGTAATGCTGGCATTCTCCTGCTTTTGGATGCGCCGAACGACCAAGTCGGCTGATTACATGATTGGCGGACGAAACTTTCCATTCTGGGTGCTTACGGGAACAATTACCGCTGGTTGCATCGGAACCGGCGTTATCGTCGGGGCTTCGGGTTTGGCCTACAAGCACGGTTGGGCGGGCAGTGCCTACCCCATCGGCCTGGGGTTGGGTACCGCCCTGACAGGTCTGGGATTCGCGGTCATGCGTCGCTATCGATTCATGACCTTAAGCGAGGAAATTACTTCCTACTACGGCGGCAATCGCATTGTCGCGGAATTTTCCAATATCAGCTTGTTTCTGTCACAGTTATGCTGGTTGACCGTGCAGATTATGGGGGCGGCAGCGGTGCTGGCGGCCGTTACGACGCTTCCCATCCACTGGTGCATTGTTATAGCCGGCTGCATTGCTGCGGGAATCGCCATTCCCGGTGGCCTGAAGAGTGTGGTATATACCGACTTTATTCAAGCGATTATTTTGTTGTGTGGATTTGCCGTGCTGACCCACTCGGCTTTGGCTCACAGCGGCGGGCTGGTTGGGCTGCGCCATGTGGTACCGGCCTCCTATTTTTCCTTTTTGGGCGTAGGCTCCTATGGTCAATGGAAAGTCGCCGGTCTTCTGGTGGCGCTAATCTTGGCCGTCGTGGCGGATCCTGGGCGTCGGCTGACGATGTATAGCGCCAGAAGTGAAGCTGGTGCGCGCGGCGCAATGATTATCGCGGGTCTTATTGTCATAGTTTTTTCGGTGGTTATCGGGATCACCGGTATGTATGCATTTAAGCTGGCACCACACCTGAAAGATCCTGATGAGGCGCTGCTTTGGCTGGTTATGAATGTCCTGCCCGCGTGGTTGGCGGCTCTGGTAGTGGTTTCCATCGCTTCAGGAATTGTTTCATGTGCCAGTTGGAACGCGATGACCGCTACCACGTTCTTTGTGCGGCATATCTATCCGTTAGCCACCGGCCATTTGCCGCAGCGACCGCTTCTCACCATGCGATTGACTCTGGTCGGAGCTTTTTGTGTGGCCATTGGCATGGCGATGCATGCCGGAACGATTGTTGGTTTTGTGGTGAAATTTCTCCCGGTTACGATGAGCGGTCTGGCGATCATTATTTTACTGGGGCGATTTTGGAAACGTGCGACCTGGCAGGGCGCTATTGCAGCTCTGGTGATAACCCCGACGGCTTCACTTCTGGGACTGCTTGCGCCGACCTCTGTAGCATGGTTGCATAACGCGCTTGTCCCGACACTGGCGGGAGTGGCGGGGCATGTTTTGGTCAGCGCGCTGACGCCGGCTACGCAACGCAGCTTCCATGAGGTCGTGACGGTAATGCAACAGCAGCGCAAGGGGGTCGAGGGTGAATCGCCGTCGCTTCTGAGTCCGGACATTGGTGCTGCCGAAGAGCCACTTAATTGTTAATTGTTTAATGAACCCTTATTTTGGAGAACTTTATGAAACTTGTGAATTCCAAGCAGATTTGTGATCAGGCCATAAAGCAGGGCTTTGCCGTGCCTGCCCTGAATACCAATGGTGGAACTTACGATATCACGCGGGCGATTATTGAGGCGGCGGAGGAACTTCAGTCACCACTGATCATCCAATGCTACGAGCCGAATCTGGAATACCGTGGTTATGACTATGCGGGCATGTTAATAAAATTTCTGGCCCAGGCATCCACCGTGCCGATTTCTATCGCCCTGGATCATGGGAAAAGCCCGGATTCTGTGCAGCGGGCGGTAAAGGCCGGCTTTACGCATGTGATGATCGATTATGCCGATCAACCGTTGCAGGCCAATGCCCGGGGAACCCGTGAAATTATCAACATGGTTCGCCCGCTTGGCGTAAGCGTAGAAGCTGAAGTCGGTCATATTATAAAAAGCTCAGATGCGGAGGGGCGCAAAGCGCCCACCGCCAGTGTTCATGAGGTACGGGAATTTCTCTCCATGGTGGATGTGGATTTACTGGCCGTGGCCGTGGGCACCACCCATGGCATCTTCAAGGAGCAGAAGACCATCGATTTCGGTTTAATTTCCCAAATGAGATCAGCCACCGACGTGCCGTTGGTGCTCCATGGCACCTGCGGCGTTTCCATGGCCGATATCACCCGCAGCGTCAAGGCGGGAATGACGAAAATTAACTTCGGCGAAGGTCTCCGGATGAACTATATCCGATACTTCAATGAATACACGAAGTCCCTGGACCATGAGCATCATGCGTGGAGAATTATGCGAGCCTGTAAAGACCGCACCAAGGAGGATGTTAAGGAAATTATCCGCGCTGTCGGATCCGAGGGCAAAGCCCATCTGATCAAATGAGTTGCTCGTCGCGTTCCCACGGACTGGCGGGATATTGGTATAAGGCTCAGGCTCCGGAGGACTCGGGCATGTCATCTATCAATCAGTGGCAAAAAGAAGGTTCTTTGCCGTCGATTAAACAATTAAGCCGACGGCAAATACTCGCTGGGACTGCCCTGGTGATGGCGTCTACTCTAAATTCGCGCCATAACATCCCGGAAGCGTTCGCTTCATCCGGTAGAGCATTGTCGCATTCCACCAGCGTTGCGTTGCCCGCTGCACCGGTGCCGGTACACGTCCGACAGAGCGGCGGTCACACAATTCTGGAGAATGGCTTTATTCATGTCGAATTTGATGCCGATAAAGCCGCAATAACCAAGCTTGCCGCCGATTTTTTCGGTCGAGGCTTATATCAGAACAATCTGCTTGGCCGTGACGGCATCCGCCTCGAGGGCGTCACGGCCGACGGCGCGGTTATTGAACCTCGTATCCAAGCCGCGTCGGCCGTAACGGTGGGCCAAAAAAAGAAAATGGACCGGGTCGAAATTACTTTGCCGCCGATTAATCTTGCCGGGGCTGCGGATGGTGGTGCTTCGATAATCTCTCATTGGACCATCGTGCTGGAACCAGCGGCACGATGGTTTGAATTGCAACTTCACACCCACATGATCAATGACCGGCATCCGGACATGGTGCGTTTACGCTTTGGCTGCAATCAGTGGTTCTTCAATGCGCTGTATGATCGCGGCAATATGCAGCGTATAGAGGGTTTGTCCCAGGCGTTCTGTTCGCATAGTCCGCTACACGTGTTTTACACGATGGATCGTGAAAATGGATCCATCTCCATCGTGCCGCAACAGCCTGATGCAATTCTTGAAAGCAATTTGTTTTCCGGCACCGTTTCACAGTGGGGGAGTAGTGAATGCGGATTGGATCAGGTGTTTTGCGGAACGTCCAATATTTTGGATTCATGGGTCCCCTTAAAAAATATTCATCCGGCCGGAAGCGGCAAGCCCCCGCGCCGAAGCATCGTGACGGCATTTCGCGTGTATGCTTCGGATATGGCGTTTCCCGTGCATACTTTGCCGCCGGAAATCACAATGGAATTTAACGATCTGGCAGCGCTTTATACCACCATCTACGGAAGCTCCGCGGGTATTATGGGCAGTTATCAGATTCCCGGCTCCGCCTATCCGAATCTGGCCACGCCAGGCCGTCCTTATGGTGATGGAAACAGTTTTTTCGATCCCGACGCATGGGAGACCGTGTCGGCGTTAAGTTATTCGGGGGACCCATTGCTGGCGCGCCTGGCACGACAGGTCGTGGAGCGCAGCGGTAAATATATGACCCATGAAGGTCAGATCCCGCACAACTTTAACGGTAAGGTGCCTACCGACATTGCAATTTCCGGGGCCACGCAATCGGGGCCTAATGTGTTCTGGGCCATGGCCTGCATGGATTATGCTCTGGGTACCGGGGATGAGCCTTGGCTTAAAAGCCACTATCCTTTGATCAAAAAAGCGGTCGAATGGCTGCTGGCGCGTTACGATCCGAAGGTTAAGCTGGTAAAATTCACCGGTTCTCTGTTCATTGATGTGTTTATTCGCTATGGCTATACGCTGGATACCAATATGGCAACCGTCGGCCTGTTGGAGTTACTGGCCCCGGTCTCGGAATTTTGTGGCGATGTGGCCGGAGCACATCGCTATAGAGAACTTCATCACGCCATCAGCGAAGGCATCCGCGCCCATCTATGGAATGGTAAAGATCATTTTGTTACGCAGCGTAATACCAATGGAACCGTCCGGGACTTTGTGGATTATGACGGAAATTATGGCGCGCTGGCATTTGGCGTGGTCGATGACCCGACGTGGCGGGCGGCCATGTTTTCACGCTTAGATAATGGACCCCACACACATCCGGGCGGTCGCGGTACCTGGGTTTCCGAGAAATACTATGGCCCTGCGGATTGCTACCATGGCAATACCGGGGACTCGGCCACCGCCATGGGGCGCATCTGGTGGCTTGATATGAAAGCGCGTCATCGCTATCCCACGATTTCCAATTGCAATATGTTCAACCGAACCTACGACAATATTCGCGGAGATCTGTTGGGTAACACCTGGCTCACGGAGCGGTATAACGTGCGCGGGCAATGTATTCGCACGCCCTATTATCATGAATATCCTGAGATCGTATACAGGGTTATGCGCACCATGCGCTACGGTATTGAAGTTTACATGGATCGCGTGGTGATTCGACCTATTGAACCTGTCACCTTCGATTTTCACGTGGGACAATTACATGTGACTTATGGCCGTGACCGCGTTACTGTGCAAATTCCGGGGCAGCGCAAAATTCGGTATGAGATATTCCATTTGACGCCCCATGCGGGCTATCGGATATCCAATGGCCTTTCGGTTAAAGCCGATGCTGCGGGACGGGTAGAATTTCATGGAAATGCGGGACTGACGTACGTCATGCAAAAAATCTAATAGAAGGACAATGATGTTCGGGTGCTGGAGGGAATGCAGTTGACGGAATTCAACCGCCGACAATTCCTGCTTTGCCCGTAAATGCTTACTGATTCCCCGGTCTATCCCAGGGCGAAGTCAATGGCACCGTCGGTAAACAGCCTTGATGGAAAGCGGGCGATGGGATTCGAACCCACGACGTCCAGCTTGGGAAGCTGGCATTCTACCGCTGAATTACGCCCGCAAAGCGTCCGTTCGACAAAATAAAGAATATCCGAGCCGCCCCGCCGCTACAAGTCTGGGCTTGACAGATGCCCGTCGAGAGTTGCCATGGATTGTTTGCCCCGCTACGCTAAGGGGATGGATATAACGCAAGAAGGAGCGTATTGAATGAAATTTTCCAATGATCCGGCCTCGGTGGTGCGGCAAACAATGCAACTTGATCCCTCGGCGAACAACTTGGTTCCCATTGTGGTTGAAAAAAGCGGCCGAGGCGAACGATCCTACGATATTTTTTCCCGGCTCCTGCGGGATCGCATTATCTTTCTTGCCGGTCCCATTGACGATGAAATCGCCAACCTGGTGATCGCACAACTCCTGTTTCTCTCCAATGAAGATTCCAAAACAGATATTAATTTTTATATCAACAGCCCGGGCGGTTCGGTGACCGCCGGCTTGGCGATTTATGACACCATGCAGTTTTTGCGTTGTGATGTAGCCACAACCTGTGTCGGCCTGGCGGCCAGCATGGGCGCGTGGCTTCTGGCAGCGGGGAAAAAGGGCAAACGCTATGCGCTTCCGAACAGCCGGGTGATGATTCACCAGCCGCTGATCGGCGGGGTGATGCAAGGTACCGCCACAGACCTGGCCATTGAAGCCAAGGAAATGATTCGTCTGCGCCAGCGAATGTATGAGATTCTCTCCGAGCATTCCGGGCAGACCGTGGATAAAATTCATCGGGATTGTGATCGCAACCTGTGGCTGGAAGCGGAAGAAGCCATCGCTTATGGCGTGGTCGATAAAAAACTTACCCGAATGATCGAGCCGGCTTCGCCCACGCGCGGCGGTGACTTGGCACCGCCCAGCGCGGATACGGAATCGCCGGATCAATAACCGTGTGGCACCTGATGACGGATTCCATTATGCGACGTATTTTCAAAGGCCCCGGACTGTTTGTGGCAGCAGTGCTGGGTGGTGGCTTGTTCATTTTTGGCACCGGCGGATGCGCCAACTACAAAAGCAACGCGCCGCTGTATAGCCAGAATGTCCAATTACAAAATAAAAATGCCGCTTTGCAATCCACAATTCAGCGGCAGAACCACACCATTGCCGAACTCAAGGCGCAGTTGGCTTCGCATACCAAGCGAATCCCCACCTTGCCGCCCAAACGTTTATCAGAACTTTTTACGGTCAGCGCCGTGCGGGTAACGTCCGATACCGCGGTGGCCCACCTGAAAAATTCCCATTCACTCAACGGGTTTCGCGTGTTTGTCCGCACACTGATGCCGGGCAATCTGGTATTACCAGCCACGGGCACATTTACCATTGAAGCCTTTGACCTAGGAATAGCGCATGGCTCGCAACGCATTGGTCAGTGGGTTTTTACGCCCCGGCAGTCCAAAAAATTGTGGTACGGAAATTTCGGTCTCAATGAATTTTGCTTCAACTGCCCCTGGAAAAAGCCCCCGGTGAATCACAGCATCACATTCCATCTGACATTTAAGGACGCCCTGACGGGCCAGGTATTTACGGATCAGAGAGTTATTAAAATAAAAGTTTTACCCACCGTTGAGCCGGCGGCTGCGAAATAAATTCCTGCCGCAATTGCAAACGCCGCCACCGGCAACGTGGGCGGCTGATTGGGTTGCGGTCAGATCTGGGATGCGATTTGAGAATTATTCCTAAATGTTGCCTCAAGGCCCAGTGTCTTATAATTGTGGCTGTCCTGCAGCCAGTTTATCCCAATCTGTTGCTTTGCTGCCGTGCCGCCACTATCAACGACGGCAAGGTCGGTGTCCCCGCCCTGATTTTCTGCACCCCTCCGCGTCCTCAACCGACAGGCCAAATAGCCTGCGACTTTACGACAGCGGCTGCACCTTGATGGGTTTGACCGCAAATTTGGAATTCTGGCCAAAGAATTCCGCGGGGTTGTTATGAAATACTTGTAACAGTTCAGGCAGTCGGTGGCCGCGGCGCTGGGCTTCCAGCATGGTGCGGTGGGTGTTTAAGGGATCGCTGATTCCCCAGTCGGCGGCGGCGTTGACGCATAAACGCTGGGGGCCGTACATTTCAATCATGTCCACAGCGCGGGCGGGCGTGGCTTTGCTGATGGGATAAATGGTCATGCCGGCCCAGTAGCCGGCGTCTTTTACCAGTTCAATGGTATGTTCCTCCACATGATCAATCAGGACGCGGGCGGGATCAATGGCGGAACCAAAATCACGCAGCATTTCCAAAATCATCCGTGTGCCCTTGAGTTTGTCTTCCAGGTGCGGGGTGTGAATGAGAATCAGGGCGTGTTTGGCACCAGACGGGCCTTGGCTTGCCGCATCAATGGCGATCTGCACGTGCTGTTGAAATACTTTAGCCTCATTGGGCGTGTTTTTATTCAGGCCGATTTCTCCGATGCCCAGCACGCTCGGGCAGGATAAAAACTTGGGAATTTCCGCCAGCACTTCGCGAGCTTTGCCCAGATCCTGCGCCTCCTTGGGATTCAGGCAAATCCAGGAATAATGCTGAATGCCAAATTGGGCTGCCCGGCGCGGTTCGAATTCCGTTAATTGCCGAAAATAATCGACAAAGCCGGCCGGTGACCGATCAAAGCCAGCCCAAAATGCCGGCTCGCTGACCGCCACCACACCAGATAGCGCCAGCATTTCATAATCCGCCGTCGTGCGGGAAACCATGTGGATATGGGGGTCAATAAAAAACATTGTCCAAGTGCTCCGCGTTACGCTGTTATTTCAATGAGTAAAGTTCCTGAACGGCCTTGGCTCGCCCCGGCTGCGGGCGTTGCAGTATCCGCAGGGAATCTTGGATAAACTTCAGCCGGGCATCCGATTGCACAGCCTGACTTCCCGCCGCCCGATCGATACGATCCAACGTGGCTGCCAATTCAATAAGCCGGGCACGGGCCTCAAGGAAATATGTATCGAGAACCTCCGTGGCGGTTAAATCTCCCGGTGAGGTTTCTGACTTCTGCATGTGTGAACTCCTGTAAGAGTCCGGCCTGGGGCCGCGATTTCATCATGATTGTAGCGAATATGCCCGCTCATGGAATGGATCGCCGCGATAGTGGCCGTGATACACTTTCGCATACCAGGGGTTTGGCGGTATACTACTGCACTAGACCAGTTGTTTGGCGAAAGGATTCTGCTATGCGTCCAACATGGACCAGCCGACTCAATATCCGGAATGTTGTTTTGACCCTCGTGATGCTGCTGACTGCGGGTGGCGCATTGAGCCTTGCGGGCTGCGGTGCGGTAACCAGTAACCCGTTTGCAGCGCGAAAACCTCTGGTGGTAACGCCCTATCCGGCGGATCTGTCGATTGTTATTGATCGCAATACGGATACGTATTTTAGTCGGCAGCACGTGCATCAAGTTATTTCCGCCCGCGACATGATGAGCCGCACGACGTATACGACTTTTGCCGATTACAAAAACCACATTGCATCGCAGGATCAAGTGGACACGCCGCTGACGCATGATCAGCTTCAGGCGATGTGGAATGAAATTACGCGGAACGGGCTGCTGAATAATGCCTTTACTTGGCACTATTGGAACAGCCCGGTGGATAATTACCAGCGAAATGCCATGACCTTGCAGATTCGTGCGAACGGCAAAACGCAGGTTTATCACCAATATGATCATTGGGATAACAACAAACTGGGCCTGGTGCTGCTGTGCGAATCGGTTGATTTGCCAATCGGACAAAATGTAAAGCCCGAAATGCCGGCCCCAGCCACCATGCCCGCGGCTACTAAGGAAGCGGGTAAGGCAGGAACGTCTGATAATACGCCAATGACCATGCCGGCGGCGACGCCAGCCACAACCAGTAAGTAGTGCCCGTTTAAGAGCCTGCAAATCAGGATTTGCCGAGCCTCGGGGCATTATTAAAGCGAGTGCCGCGTTGTTATAATAGATGAAAGGGCCGCGTAGGAGTTCTTACCCATGGGTATGATGGAAGCAATTAAGCGGGCGATTGGCGGGAATCAGCCGACGATTGTGGATTATCAGGCGTGGGGTGCGTTAAAGCAATCAGAGACAAACTCCAACAATCCGGATGTGCTTTCGCGCGTCGGGCCGGCGATCCCTGAAACTAACAACTACAAACTTCAGCAAAGCTACGATTCACTTTTGGAAACGGTACAGGAACTGCGCGGATTGCTTGATGGGCAGGTGCGGCGGCAGGAAGAACTGTTGCAGCGTTTAACCGCGATGCCCCATGCTGTGGAAGCATTGCCGCAAACCAGCCGAATGCAGGCCCAGATGTTGGATGTCGTGACCGATCGCCTGGCGATGCACGCACAGCAACAGAAAAAAATTAATGAAGCGCTTTCCAGTATTGCGGTAGGAAAAGATTCCACGGAATGTATGCGGCGACTGCGCGAACAAATTGAAACGGGGAATGAAATTGACCGGCAACTGGTGGAATCATTCAACCGGTTTTCTATGATGATTGACCGTTTGCAGGCGGCCAACAACCACGCGGTGGATTGCTTGGAACAGGTGCGCAACAGTTATGCGTCATCGGCGATGCAAGTGCAGGAATGGATTGAAAAATCCAAGAGTCGCAATACCTGGATGGTCAATGGCGCATTTGTCATGGCGCTGGTGTCATTGATCACCATGCTGCTGCTGCTGGCGTATCACAAATAATAAAAGCAGTTCAGTGTTCACAATAGCATGGATCAGTTCCGGTTGGAATCCGAAATTTGCTATTTTAAATTTTGCGGTGTTGTTTGTCACGCCGTGACATCGCATTAGCTCAATGCGGCAGCGTTGTGTTGGGGGCGAAATGCCGTTCGATGCCACCAAGGCTGTCTATTCGTCACGATTGATACCGCACGGCACCGTGTTGGAATGCGGGTAAACTTCCATGACTCGGACACCCTACGGCGCGGCTAATTCGGCGAGGCTGTTTTGGACGGTGGAAAGTTCAGCTCCCTGGCGTCGCAGTTGGTCGCGTAAGCCTTGTACGACAGCCGCCGGCGCTTTGGCGACAAACGCGTCATTGCCTAATTTGGCGTTGCTTGAGGCGATGAGCTTTTCAAGCTCAGATCGGCGCTTTTCCAAACGGGCCAATTCCGCGGTTCGGTCAATAACGTCGGAAACAAAAATACGCGTAGACCCCACTACCGCGGTGGCGGAGTTTTCCGGTTTTTTTGCGTCCAGGCCGACCGCGATGAGTTTGGCGTTCGCGAGCGTTTGAATTATTTCCGCCCCGCCGGAAATAATAACGGCATCGGCGGCCTGCGTTTGAATCGTTGTTTCCAGCGTGCGTTTCAAATCCACATTATATTGATTGCGAATATCCCGAATGGCGCGGGTAATTTCTTGAATCGTCTGGATTTTAGCTTCGGCTTCGGGGTAATTCAGGCGATCATCAGAGCGGGGAAATGCCGTAAGCATGAGCAAATTGTTTGATCCGGGCAATTTTTCCCAAAGGGCTTCGGTAATAAACGGCATCACCGGATGCAGCAACGCCAGGCTGCTCCGCAGCACATACAACAAGATACGCTGCACATGCGGATCTTTCCGCCGGATACGCGCTTTGGCGATTTCCAGATACCAATCGCACAGATCGTTCCAGAAAAAGCTGTAGAGCGTGGAGCAGACATCCGGAAATCGGAATTCGTCAATTAATCCCGGACGGCCCGGCGAACGCTCCAAGCCGCCCAATTGGTCCGCCGTGTTATTGAGGCGGCTTAAAATCCAGCGATCTTCAAGGTATTTGCCATCGGCGATCTGGATAACCTCATCCAGTGTTGGCACGGTGCTTAGTTCAATGTTGGACAAAATAAACCGCGAGGCATTCCAGATTTTATTGGCAAAATTGCGGCCGGCATCAAAACGGGGGCTGGTGTTTTTGCCGCTTTCTTTATCCTTGACCACGGGCAGGCGGATGTCCTGGGTTTCCGTGGCCATGGAAGCCAAGGTGAATCGCAATGCATCCGCCCCGTGGCTTTCCACAATATCCACAGGATCCACGCCGTTACCCAGCGATTTTTTCATCGGCTTGCCGTTGCCATCCTGAATGACCGCATGTATGTACACCTGTTTGAATGGCACATCGCCATGGAGATACAGCCCGAACATCACCATGCGCGCCACCCAGAGCGTTAAAATTTCCCGTGCGGTGGATAGCACGCTGGTGGGGTAGAAATACGGCAGCAGTTGATCTTCAAGTTTATCGCTGGTGCCATTCCTGGGCCAGCCCATGGTGGATAATGGCCAGAGGGCGGAAGAGAACCATGTGTCGAGAACGTCGGGGTCTAACTCGCAATTGTAAATAGTGTAGTTGCAAAGTTCATTCTGCAGTTCCGGCAAGGTTTTGCCGCCCAGCTTTATCAGCAGCGTATCTATCTTAGCCTGTCTGTATTTCGCGTTCTCCGGAGGATCATTTTCGGGAGTTCTGCACAGTATCACTACTTTATGAAAAACCTCCAGCGCCCCGTGAGCGCGCTGCGTAAAGGGGAATACCCGCAGGTTGCACAGATCCTCAGTCAACCTTTCCG
>JAKATV010000206.1 GCA_021818565.1 Planctomycetota bacterium | reverse complement strand
TCTCAGGGGTGGAAGCCATCTTGGCCCTGCGGGCTATGTGGATGAGCCAAGATCAACGCTGGGACCGTTACTGGGCCAGCCGTTCATCTGTCGGACGGTGCAGAGCCGCGTAAACTGTCACGCACCCAACTGGGCCTGATTCCACGGCCTAGGAAGGTCACGGCTTATCCCGCGAAATGGAGTCTGCCTGCGACACTGCTCATCGTCAGCGGTGCCCCCGCGGATCGCAATGTGGCCCGTTTTCTTCAACGCTTTCTAAAAAATCGCGGCGTCCATGCGCAGATTGTTTCCGCCGGCCCGGCACAGATCAACCTTTCCACCACTGCGGATGACCCCCGGCTTGGTCACGAGGGGTATCGGCTCACTGTAACCAGCCACAGCGCCCGCATTATCGCCAACGCAGGTCCCGGCTTGTTTTACGGGATACAGACCTTTGAGCAGTTATTTAACCCCGCAGTTCCGGCTGAGAACGCCATTCATGAGGTGGTTATTACCGATTGGCCGCGTTACCGCTGGCGCGGGATCACTTTGGATTCGGTGCGTCATTTTTTCCCCGTATCGGTGGTCGAAAAATTCATCCGTGTAGCGGCCCATTACAAACTCGACGTGTTTCACTGGCATCTTACTGATGATGAAGGCTGGCGAATTCAAATACAGCAGTATCCATTGCTGACCAAAATCGGAGCATGGCGGTCGAGTGCTATTGTGGGGTCGATTCCGGCGGGTATGGATCACGGAAAGCGTTATGGCGGCTTTTATACCGACGCTGAAATCAGAAAGATTGTCGCCTACGCCCAACGGCGTTACATCACGATCGTGCCGGAGTTCGATATTCCCGGCCATTGCACGGCGGCGTTGACCGCCTATCCATGGCTGGCTGATAGCAAGGGACCTTTTGATATACAAAATCGCTTCGACGTTGCGAGCGTGCCGTTAAGTCCCAGTCCACGAACGTTTAAGTTTCTCGACACCATCTATGGCGATCTGGTTTCACTGTTTCCCGGAAAATTCATCCATATTGGCGGGGACGAAGTGCCGATGCAGGCTTGGCTGCATGATCCTTCGGCGGAAAAGCTGATGCGACAGCGACACTGGACGCTTGAGCAAGTCCACGATTATTTTGCCAGAAAGATGGCCCGCTTCTTGGCTTCCAAAGGCAGGCGGGCCGTGGTATGGAATGATGTACCGGCCAAAGGACTCCCAGCCGGCACCGTAGTGGAGTTTTGGAACGGCACTAAGGCGGCGCTTCAGGAAGACGCTCAAGGTCACGACGTGATTATAACCAGTGGTGGCATGCATAATGGCAAACTCTATTTTGATCATGTTCAAGGGGACCCGAAGTACGAGAAATATGCAGCTTTTGGAATTGATACGCTTCGAGACGTCTACGATTTTAATCCGTCTGGATTACTGATTCCCGCACTGCGCAAGCGGTTGTTGGGGGCGGAGGGATGCCTGTGGACGGAATTTGTTCCCACAGCCCACCATTTGTTCTACCAACTATTACCCCGGGAAATGGCTCTGGCGGAAATTTGTTGGACGCCGTTGAAAGAGCAGCGGTATTCCGATTTTGTTGAGCGCACGGCCAGGCAATATCTCTGGTTGCGGGCCAATGGTTATAACTTTCGGATTCCGCCGCCGGCCCCACGCTTTATCGGTGTTGGCGGGCACACAAACGCAACCCGCGTTCCAAGCCTCAACGCGGTAGATGTCCACACCACGGTTAGTAGCGGGCTTGTTCACATTTTGGAGCCTGTACCAGACGCGGTTATTCACTATACGCTCAACGGCTCTCTTCCGACTGTCCGGTCGCCACGGTTACACTCGTTCCATCGGCGTCGAACTGGCACCCGGCAAGCCGCTGACAGTTCGTAGTGTGGCGATTGATTCGTTTGGGCGCAGCAGTGCTCCGTCCAGGTTGGTTCTGCGTCTGGTCAACGCACCATGACTTTCCGTCCAGGTGGTTGAATACGAGAGATGGTTGCTCGCTAAGGAAATCCCGTCTTGTTTTTAGGAGAAAAATCATGATTATTGCCAAGGTACGGCACGAGAAAGGAAATATTCGCCACGGATACATGAGTATTGTGATGGTATGCATCGGGCTGTTTCTATCTCATAATCTGCTTGCGGCGACAAGCGCCGGACCGGCGGCGTTGGTAAATCCATTTATTGGCACAGCCGACGGCGGCAACACTTATCCGGGCGCGGTGGTTCCGTTCGGCATGGCTTCGGTTAATCCCATTGCGGCCAAACTGAGCATAGGCGGCTACGATTATAATCGGAAGGTATATCGTGGATTCGCGATGACCATGATAAGCGGCACGGGGGCCCTGAACAGCGGTGACGTGCTGTTCACCGCGACAACCGGGCCGGTGCGCGTCCTGCAACACCGATGGGAATTTTCTTTCAGCCACGGGGATGAACGCGCCATCCCTGGCTATTACCGGGTGTTAATGAAACCTTGGGGAATTAAGGCCCAACTTACCGCGACCACACGGTGCGGTATGGTTCAGTTCACATTTCCCGCAGGTTCCCGGAGAAACGTCCTGGTTCCCATCAGCCTGGCCAACACGCCGACCTATGCCAGTCAGGTGCGGATCGTCGACAACGGGACGTTGGCGGGATTTATCACATCGCAGGCCTTCTGCGGAGTCAAGAAGAAGATCACGGTCTATTTTGCCATGCATTTCAGCATCCCATTCAAAACGTACGGAGTCTGGAGGAACCAGGCCGTTACGCGTGATGCCTCTGCGATCACGGAAGGTCGCAGGCACGGCAATATCGGCGCGTATGTATCATGGCCAGCGGCATCAAAGCCAACGGCTATCAAGGTACGGGTGGGCATATCCTACGTGAGCGTGAATGGCGCGATGGGGAACCTCAAGGCGGAAATGCCGAGCTGGAAATTCTCCACCTACCGCGATGCGGCGTTGAATAAATGGAACAAGGCGTTAAGTGTTATTCAGGTGCGTGGCGGATCACTTACGCATCGCACAGTTTTTTATACCGCGCTTTATCACGCCCTGCTGATGCCCAATATATTCGATGATGTGGATGGCCGTTACATCGGCTTTGACAATAAAATTCATCATGTACCCACCGGCCATAGGCACATTTACGCCAATTTTTCGGGTTGGGACATCTACCGCAGTGAGATTCCATTGCTGGCCATTCTGGAACCGCAGCGAACCGCCGACATGGCGCAATCGCTGGTCGAGATGTATAAACAACAGGGATATCTTGATCGTTGGCCAGAGGCTACCTGAAGCAGGCGATCGCGCTATCGCACCGTTTTGACATGCCGCTGGAGATTCAAGCGATCACTTGGTGGGGCGGTACGCCTAGTGGATTTGACGGCGTAGGAGGGCGTTGGCATGATCCAATATACCAACAAGTAACGTATTGGCCGGAGAGAAAAGAATTTGGACTCTCTGTGCCAAATATGTGGAGCAACACCCCTTGGCTTACGGTACGCAATGAACGGCTTAACAACTTTAAGTCCGGTGCTTTTTGGCAGTTTGGGGCCATGCTCCAGCAGTTGCCGGAGACTGACGCCAAGCGCATATTCAGTGTGGTATTGGACAATGAGGTAACCTACTGGTGCGCAGTAGATCCCGGTGAACCAGCCGGTGTCGAAGGCGATTTCAACCCGTCAATGGTGGCGGCGGCG
>JAKATV010000412.1 GCA_021818565.1 Planctomycetota bacterium | reverse complement strand
CGCAGCCATCGCAAAAAAGCCATTCGCACGCTGCACCGCTGCGGCTTGACCCTTAGGTCCCTGCGTCGCTGCGAAAGTGGATAATATCGCGCTGTAGTACTAAGGAGCCAGGGAATTCCGGCGGCCTACCGAAATATTCATGCTGTGGAGTCCCGCTTCCCGATGCGCTTGAGAAATTCCGCTTCATCAATTACTTCCACGCCGAGCTTCCGCGCTTTTTCCAATTTGCTGCCGGCATCTTCGCCCGCTACCAGCAAGTTGGTATTTTTGCTGACGCTCTCCCCGGCCTTTCCGCCCAGGGATTCAATAAGGGCCTTGATCTCATGTCGGGCGTAATGCTGGAGTTTACCGGTTACCACCACGGTTTTTCCGCTCAACGGGCCGTCGGTCTGCCGCACGCGGGCCGGCGTGGTCTTTACGCCCAGCGATTCCAGCTCGCGCAGCAACTCCAGTCCACCAAGTTCATGGAGGAAGCGGTGCAAACTTTGCGCTACCACCTCCCCCACGCCTTCCACCGCTTGGAAATCAGCGACCGACGCTTTAGCCAGAGAATCCACAGAAGGGAAATGTTCCGCAATATCTTCCGCCGTGCGCACGCCGACATGCAAAATTCCCAGCCCCCCCAGCAGGCGTTCCAGCCCGCGGTTTTTACTTTCGGAAATCGCCGCAATCAGGGTTGCCGCCGATTTTTCACCCATTCGCTCCAACCCGGCGACATCCTGCAGAGTTAAACGGTATAAGTCCGGCAGATTCTTTATCAGTCCCCTGGCTAAAAGCTGCTGCACCACCGCCGGTCCGAGATTTTCAATATCCATCTGGTCTCGGGCACCAAAAAACAGCAACCGCTCTTCGCGTTGCGCGGGGCAGGCCAGATTCGGGCAGCGAACAAATCCTCCATCACGCGCCACCGAGGATCCGCAGGAGGGGCACAGTGCAGGCGGGACAATGACCTGCGCATCGGCGGGGCGTTTGGCGGCGACTACGCCGACCACATAAGGAATTACCTCGCCGGCTTTCTGCACAATCACGCGGTCATACAGATGGATATCCTTGCGGACAATTTCATCAAAATTATGTAAACTGGCGCGGTAGACTTGTGTACCGCTGATAAACACCGGCGGCTCAAATTCCGCCACCGGGGTGATTGTCCCGGTTTTTCCCACCTGAAACACCACGCGAGCCAATTGCGTTTCCGCCTGCTCCGGCTGATATTTAAAAGCAATGCACCAGCGCGGGGCGCGGGATGTGGTACCCAACTGCTGACGCTGTGCCAGCATATCCACCTTGACCACCACACCATCCGTGTCGTAGGGGAGATTTTTCCGTTGGGCGTTAAAGCGGTGAATAAATCCCAATGCCGCGTCAATATCCTCCGCGGGGGCAATATGCTCCGATACTGGAAAGCCCAGCAATTTCAGATAGGTCAGCCATTGTTGATACGTGGAAAATTCAAAGCCTTCCACGACGCCCTGCCCGTGGGGCAGAAAACGCAGTTTTCTTGCCGCTACCGTGCGCGGGTCCAAAAGTTTCAGGGTGCCGGCGGCGGTATTTCGCGGATTGGCATAGGCTTGGTCCCCCATCGCCTCCTGTCGTTGGTTGATGGCTAAAAATTGCATCCGGGTTAAATAGGTTTCCCCCCGGACTTCCAGCACCGGTGGAATGTGTTTTGGAAAATCACCGCCCGGCGGATTTTTCGGATCGGTAAGCCGCAGGGGAATATCATAAATAGTCCGGGCATTTTGCGTGACATCATCGCCATTTTCACCATCGCCGCGTGTGGCGGCCTGCGTGAGAAAGCCCTTTTCATAACGCAAGGAAAGTGATACGCCGTCAATTTTTGGCTCACAGATATAACAAAACGCCTGACCCTCCAGCAACTTCCGCACGCGCTGATCAAATTCGCGCACTTCGCCTTCACTGTAGGTGTTATCAATGGAAATCATGGGTATTTCATGGTGAACGGTGGCGAAAGCCCGCAACGGGCTGCCGGCCACACGCTGGGTAGGGGAATCAGGTGTAATAAGTTCCGGATGGGACTGCTCCATATCCTGAAGCTTGCGCATCAGCGCATCATACGCCTGATCAGAAATCTCCGGCCTGGCGTGCTGATAATACAGTTCATCATGCCGCCGAATCTCATCCCGCAGCAGTTCCATCGCATGTTCCACACTATCACCCATGCTGAAAGTTATACCCAGAGGCGCAACGGGAAGCCAGCAAAATTGGAACCGGTTGCGTTCTTCTTCATCCAGGAGGATAAAGATCATCCACCGGGGGGTGCCGTTCCAGCCGAGCATGGTTTTTTTCTTGTCTGGGGCACTGCGATGATTATTAACTAAGCCGGTCGATGCCCAAGGTCAGCCCGTAGAGCATGGCCCCGGCTACAATCCGCGGATGGATCGGGGGCTGTCCGGCCACCAGGCAGTACCGTTGTTCCCAAGCGGACCAATCCATCTGTCGCATGACCTCATCGACCAGTCGCACGGAATGGTCCTCGCTGATGACGGCATCCAGAGTGGGCGAGAATAAGACGGCCTGTTCGCGAATCAGGGGGGCTTGGTTCCAGCGATTCATGGGGTAACATCTCCAGCAAACGACAGGGGGGAGTATACCATAATACTTATAGTAATGCAAATGACTACACTACTACATTCAACAATTCCGCAAATATGAATCACGTCGGGCGGCGGCGGCTTGTGCGGGACGGTACCGGGCCGATGCCGGAACGCTGGGGATATTCGGGAATTTAACAAATGCCGTGCCGATTAAATCGACAGGCCCTGCGCCGGGATTCCAGGCGTGCGCGGTGGCATGTCTTTTTTCCGTTTCCTCGGACATCCCCGGCTCAAACAGAGGGCTTGGGTTCTTTTTCACCTCGCGGCCTCGCTGTCTGGCGTAGGCCGGAGGTGAAAAAAAATGCGGCGGCGATGGGCCGACGCGCCTCTGGGCTCTCTACGTTTTGGCTCCTATTTTATGGAGGTGTTGTATGGGTTCCTTCAGCAAAGTGGTTCTCTTGGGCAATCTGACCCGGGATCCGAGCACAGGCACCTTGCCCAGCGGGGCAACGGTCTGTGAATTCGGTTTGGCCGTCAATCGGCGCTGGAAGGACGCCGACGGTCAGATGCGGGACGAGGTGCTGTTCATGGACTGCGCGGCTTATGGCAAGCCGGGCCAGACCATGGGGCAGTATCTCAAGAAAGGTCATCCGGTACTGGTGGAAGGGCACTTGAAGCTCGACCGCTGGCAGGATGACCAAGGCAAGACCCGCAGCAAGATGCGAACTGTGGTGGAACGGTTCCAGTTTGTTAGCCGCGGCGATCAGGCTCAAGGCGAACCGAACCGGACGGCCAAGCCCGCCGGCAGGCGGAAACGCTCTACCGGCAGTAATGCACCAACGGCGGACCAGACTCCGCGGGAGGTACTGCCCGTGTAGCGGAGATAGAGGTGTCCCGCCGCCACCAAAAAGATGAAAACTTGGCGGCGGGTACTCTCTCCCCTTTATGAATCTAATGCTCTTAACCCGGATATTTCATCAATTTTATCCAGCGGCGACTTGCGCGCAGGCCCTGCACCTTGTAAAATCAAGGTGTTGGTACAACTTATCGAATTTGCAAGGAGGCAAAGCCATGTTGACAGACTGTATCACAAAACCCATCTCACTGTCATCTCTCCG
>JAKATV010000499.1 GCA_021818565.1 Planctomycetota bacterium | reverse complement strand
TGATCGTGTCGGTGAATTATGCCACACTGGCCAGCGCCGCGACTATCGATTGATCTAAACCGGCATCTTGTGTCAATTGCGCGGCGATTTGTGAAACCGGTGTTTGCGGATGACGGCGGCAAAGATGATCAAACGCATCGGCAACCGCGATGATTCTGGAACCCAGGGGAATATCGCCGGCCGCAGGTCGATGAGGAAAGCCTGTGCCATCAAGGCGTTCATGATGCATGGCCACCAGTGGCACAATTGCGTCCAGGGTAGGTAATGACGCCACAATTTCCGCGGATAATGCCACGTGGCGGCGATAGGCCGCACGATCCAACGCGCTCCATGGCTGCGGTTTGTCCAAAACGGCATTGCTGACGCCAAGCTTGCCAATATCATGCAGCAGCGCGGCGTGATAGATTTCAAGGCTGCTAAGAGCGGGCACATTGAGGCGTTGAGCCATAACCTGCGCCAGCCGGGCCACGCGGCGGCTGTGGCCATCCAATGACGGGCTTTTGGCGTCCACAACGTCGGCCAATACTTCGATGGAATTGTTGACTTCAGTCTTGGTCATCAGGTAATCGTGCCCGGCCGGAAATAAGGCATCCAGCAATTCCGCTAAATTGGGATTTGCCAGGTTACTCCAGAATCCGCAATCCGCCGATACGGACAGGAATGCGCGAACCACATTGGGATCCAGCGTTTTACCGCTGCGATTGCACATTTGCCGCGTGGCCTGCGCAGGCCCTCCGGAGGCGTAAAACACTTCCGCAATCTGCGCCGCCAGGGCAATGCGGCTTAATATTGGAATCTGGGCCCCGGCGAGGTGGTTGGGGTAGCCGCGACCGTTCCAATGCTCATCCAGCGAGGAAATGGCCTGTGCGACCGCGGCGGGCAAACCCATACGCCGCACAAGCTCTGCCCCGCGTTCACAGCGATCAACAATTAATTCTCTCTGCATATCTTTACCGTTGCGGGCAATCCAGATCAATCGAGCCAGCCGTCGCCGTAGCGGCGCGAAGGGTGTGACATGACTGGCAACATAGCGCAAAAGCTGCAGCATATCTTGTGCGTCAACCCGACGGAAATCAGATTTGATTTGTAAATCGTCGGCACCATAGATTTCAAACAACCGTGCGGCATTGGCGGTACAGCCGATGTCTTTTAGCAACACGGCGTAGTACACATTGGCCAAGTCCGCGGATTCAAACGCCATGCGGTCGGCAATTTGCATGGCAATCCAGCAGGCCCTGCGGCTATGGCCGGGCGGCAGGCCCTCCGCCAGATCCAAGGCCCCGCTCATAGCGTTCATCCAATGCGACCGAGACACATTGGCTGCTGGTTCGCATGTTGTGGCCGGTTTCTGATTTTGATCGACAATAACAGTCATTTTCAGAGCAATACCTCGGAGCGCCGTTTATCGGGTACAATACCGTATCAACGCGATCATATTGTCTACAACGGCCTAAAGGGCTTCTCAAGTTGAGGAAAAGCCAAGAAAAAGCCCGGATTAATATATTCAAGAAGCTGCGGAGCGCGAAAACACAAGATTGCCATCCCGTACGGTGACATGCACGCGATAGATCGGCTCGAGTATTTCCGGGGTCAGCACTTGATCGGCTTTGCCATGGGCGGCCAATTTCCCCGCATCCATAATTAAGACGCGATCAGCATGCGCGCGGGCGTGGTTTAAATCATGCGTGACCCAGATAACCGCTTTATGCCTGACTTGCGCCAGTGATTTCAGGTGATGCAGCAGTTCCAACTGATGCCAGATATCCAGGGCCGCCGTGGGTTCATCCAGCAGCATCATCGGCGCATCCTGAACCAAAGCACGGGCAATGGCCACACGCTGGCGTTCCCCCGCTGAAAGTTCGTCGTAGGTGCGTAGAGCCAGAGCGTGAATATCCGTATCCCACATGGCTTGCACCACGCGATCCACGCCCGGTTTATCTTCGGATACTTTTTCCTCGCCCGGCTGACGGTGTTGCTGCGCCCAGGACCCCATGGCAACAATGTCCCGCACCCGATAGGCAAAGCTTACTTGGGGAGCCTGCGGAACATAAGATATGAGGCAGGCACGCTTGAGGGGATGCAGGCATGTAATATTTTCCCCTCGGACTGTGACCGTCCCCCCTGACGGCGTAAGATGGCCGCACAACAGTTGCAGCAGCGTGGATTTCCCGGAACCGTTGGGGCCGACAATCATAGTCACCTCGCCGGCGTAAAAAGGGACGCTCACGCCCTCGACCGCGGGTTGGCTGGAAGCGTAATGAAAATGCAAATCCGTCGCCGTCAGGACCGCTTCGGCGAGCGAGGCTTGGCGCGGGAGGACAGGATGGTTGCGATCCAGGAACATATTCATACCGCCAGGACTTATTACATCCATATCCGCCGGCGCTGCAGAAGATACAGGAAAAACGGGCCACCGCACAAAGCGGTAATTACACCCACAGGCAATTCACCGTTGAACCAGGCACCGGTGCTGCGGACAAATGTATCGGCAAGCATCAAAAATATGGCCGCCAGCAGAGGACTGGTGATCAACAACTGCCGTTGATCCGGCCCAAACAGCCCCCGGCACACATGCGGACAGATCAACCCGACAAAACCGATGGGGCCGGCCACGGTAATGGAAGCAGCGGTGGCCAGGGCGGCTAAAGTAAAAGCGGATAATCGCAGGGAAGATAATTTTATTCCCAGGCTGTGGGCTTCGGCATCGGAAAACGAAGCGATATTCATCGCACCACCCAGCGTCAGTGCGCCGGCCCACGCGATGGCCAACGCCAGGCCGGCCGTCACAAGCAGCGTATGGGAGGTACCTTCACTGATATAACCGAACATGTAACTTAAAATATCCGCTCTGGCTCCGTAAGGCACCATATTATTTAATAACATCACCAAGGCACCGCCGATGGTGCTAATGACCACGCCGGAAAGTATCAGTGTCATGGGCTGGAGAATTCCATTGCGCCGCCCCAGGAGAAAAACCAGCAGCGTAGCCGCGATCGCCCCGGCGAGAGCTGGAATACTCTGGCCATCGGAAAGGACATTTACCAGCCAGTATTGTCCGGCAAAGGATTGTAAAAGGACATCTCCGAAAACAATCCAGATCATCACCCCGACCGTGGACCCGCTGGAAATGCCCAGAACAAAGGGGTCAGCCAGCGGATTTCGCAACAAGCCCTGCAGCAATACTCCGGCAAGGCCCAAAGCGCCGCCCGCAATCGCCGCGGCCGCAACGCGCGTGAGGCGCAATTGCAGAATGGCCCAGCCGGGAAATCCCAAGGAAACGCTCCGTTGCCCGGGCGCGCCGGGGCCGATCGCCAGGCAACACGCAAATATCAAAAGGGTCAGGGCGACCGCAGCCAGAGTTATTAAGTTCAAGCTTAACGGTTTGGAGGCTTTCATTTCACGCCCCCCGCAAGGGCGGCCGGATAGATCAACTTATGCAGACGGCGAATCAGGCGCGTAACATGCAGCGTGAGCATCTGCGCCTGCGGCCAGGTTATTAAATCCACACGTTTGGCCCGGGCAGCGCTCATGGGTAAGGCCAGCCATGGTTTTAAACGCGGATCCTCCGGCCCGGATGCCGCAGGCTGCCCCGGCTTGGAGATCAGGAGAATCTGCGGATTTAAACGCACCAGCGTGCCGCGCGTGATGGTGGGAAATCCGTGGCCGCGTTGTTCACGAAC
>JAKATV010000143.1 GCA_021818565.1 Planctomycetota bacterium | reverse complement strand
CTGGTCTGGAAAAAACCACAACTGAAGTTGACACTGGGAAAAGCCCTGTTCTGGAACGGATTGGCACCCACGCCATATGTGATACCGGGAGCTGTCGGTAACTTGATGTTGACGTCCACCTGGCACCATGGTTGCAATGCAATTTGCACTGGCTGAGCCCCAAGACTGGCGGCTGGAATCTCGGCAAACCCCTGCAAGCAATCGACTATTAGAAGATAGTTCCGTTTTTGTGGAGGAAAAATAAAATTGCCGTCACTGTCAGTGGTCGTGCTCTTGATAGCGGCGAAGGGACGGCCTCCCGCAGATCGAAAAAATGCGGGAAACTTTGGAGGGGGCACTGGCGGCGTATTGAGTCCGCAAAACAATGCCCATGTGTTTCGGTTCGCCAGAAAGACGTTGACGCGTGGCACAGGCTTGCCCTGCGGCGAGAGCACTATACCGGCGGGCAGTGGGATTGTGGGATGCTTTCGGGGCGGTGGTGCAACCTGAGCCGGGGTCGATGCTGATGATGCTCCTGGGAATTTGAGTACCCCTAGCAATATGACAGTGGCCACAGCCGTCACCGCCGCCGCTCGCACACCGAAAATGGCTGGCACACGCGCCGCATGAAATAACCCCCTTCGTACGGCGCATTCGGCACCGAGGCTTGACCGCGCGTGACCGGCAAGAGCACGCAGGACTTCGGGTATCAACCCATTCGGTGCATTTCCGTCACCGCCGGCCAGTAATGCCATGACGGCACTGTTATCTAGCGGGAGATTTCGCCCGGCCATGATCCGCCGCAATTTTCCCACGGCACGGGCGGTGCGCCTAGCCGCCGCCGCTTCGGATATATTGAACTCTTGCGCCGCCTCCTCTGCGGGACGGTTCTGGAAAAACCGCGCCACCAGCATATTACGGTCGCGAACGGAAAGTTTTTGCATGGCTGCATCCAAGGCCGCAAGTTGCGCGGAATTGGACGGTGATGTTTCCGGGGAAATATCCGGCTCGTGAGTTCGCATGATAGCCGCCTTCCTTTCACGACATTGACGCCGAAGTTCGCACCTGTTCATTTCGCGGCAAACATAATACGTAGCCCGCACCAGCCAGCCGCCGATGTGGCGATTTCTGGCTGGCACACGCTTGCGTCTTTGCCACAGGACTAAAAATATCGCCTGTACGGCATCATCAGCGAGGCTGGCATCGACAAGCTCTCGGCGAGCCATGTGGTAGACCCAACCAGCATGTGTCAAAATCACTTTTTCGTAGCTATCCGGATCAAATGGGGCATCGCCGTTGTGATTATCTTTGTGTTGCGTCATGATTTGGTTTGCCTCCATGTAACATCCCCGAGGATTCCTCAATGTAATATGGCCGCCGGAGCAGATTCTGGACATATATTATCAGGAATCTGACTGCAAACAGAGCACAGGAATCTCGGCGGGCGGTATTCAATCCGGATTTCACTCTAAAACGCGGATCACGCTGATTACGCGGATCAACGCTAAGCTGCCATGCCTCGAGGCGTCGACAGTAATTACGCGCAGCTCCGTTTGGGACTTGTCATGGCCTGACCACCATTGGCAGGGTGGCGATGCCGGGGGGATGGTTCTTTTGGCCGGGCCGCCCGCGTTCTGGAATGGGCGGGTGCGGATTGTCCGGAAAATTTTGGCGGCGGCCTTATACTATATAGCGGGTGTGATAAGCCTGCGGGAGGATATGCGCATCATGATTCAGGCTGCCGAAGAATTTGATTCCCCGTCTGAGCTTGAGACCGGGACAGCGCGGGAACATTTCACGGTGTTGGTGCGAACGCATATCAATTGGGTCTATGCCATGGCGCGGCGTCAGCTTGGCGATGCTACTTTGGCGCAGGATGCCGCGCAGGCCGTGTTTCTCACGCTGTGGCGACATCGGCAGCGGGTTGCCATGAGCGGTAACACCGCAGGTTGGCTGGCACGGACCACGTGGCGCGCCTGCAATGATTTAAGAAAATCGGAGAGCCGCCGAAAAAAGCGCGAACACAAAGTCGCGCTGCAGCGCGCCGAAAACGACAAGCCGGGCGATGAAAGCGCCACGGATAGTCTGCGGTTTGCAGAACTGGATGCGGCGATGCAGCGGTTAAAAGTGTCGGACCGGACCGTGCTGGCAGCACGATTTTTCCAGGCATTAAGCGTGCCCGAAGTCGCGGAGCAACTGGGGATCTCGCAAGCCGCGGCAGAAAAACGCATCAGCCGGGCCATTGATCGGCTGAGGAAAGCGCTTCTCGCGCAGCGGAACGGGACCGCAACGCACTCTGGTGCCGTAGCAGCGTTGCTGGCTGTCAGCGCACCGGAAGCACCGACAGGGGTTGTGCGACAGGTGCTGCAATGCGTCGGCCCCAATATGGCTCCAGCGCACATTGCGGCGATGGCACGAAGGTTATCGCCGCATGTGATTCGTGCACCCGTCGCAGTTGGTGCCGCGGTCATGATGGCGGCTGCAATCGCGGCGGCACCGGCGCTTCTACAGGCTCATCACCCCGCCAAACTGATCATCAGCCGAGCGACAACCTATATCACCAGTCCGTTGGGCAAGGATGGCCTGCCGGATTACAAGCTGGCCTTAAAACAATATCTGATGAAGGGAATAACACCGAAGAACAACGCGGCTGTGCCCGCAATTGAGATTGCAATGCAGGGGTTTCATGAGTGGGGAGGCGGACCGGCAATTCACTACCGGAAGATGGGTGCTGAGCAGCTAAAGCTGCTGGGCGTAATCCCGCCGGTGAAAGCGGTTCCAAAGTTCGAATTTATCGGCCGGTTTTTCCAGGAACATCCGCCGCAAGGGTATAAACTTCCCAGCAGCGAGGTAATTGGTATGTCTGGGCCGGCGTATTTGCTTTGGGGACGGATTGAACAGGGATTTGCGTTAGATTTGCCATGGCAGAGATCGCAGTGTTTTCTCTTATCGACGGCGATGCAGCAGAACAAGGCGGCGACGGAAGTCATGCGAAGGGCTTCCCTGCTGCCGCGATTTTATCTCCCGTATGCATGGAATCCCAAGCGGTTCAAGCCCCCGATAGCTTGGTTCCTCCCACTGCAATATGTGACTGTCGAGGCCGGCGATTGCCTGGCATACAATGCCACTCTGGAACTGGGCAGTGGCCATCCGAAAATGTGCTGGAGCGACGCGAGGGCCTTGTATCGGCTTGCGAAACTGGCGTACCAGCAGCCGGGGTTTGGTACGCGAAGTGGAAATGTACTACTTGATCGATTCCTCTACGTCGCCCGTGTGCTGCTTGGACAACTTCGAGGCCATCCGCGACGACTGGCGCGAATATGGAAAATGATCCACACAATCCCGTTGCCGCCGCTGTTGGGGCAGCGGTATAATCACGTATGTCGGCTGGACACGCTGAAATTGCTGCTATCGTGCTACCGGCACCGCGAAGTTCCGCCAATGCAGCCGTTGGTTCGAACGCTCTCGAAGCAAGTGACGCCGAAGGATATCGTTGAGCATCCGCCGGCGGACATCAACTGGAACTGGCAATTTTCACATATCAACGCAACCTTCGACCAGATGCGGGCGATGGCTCCCGCGACGGCGTATGCCGCAGCGGGCAAGCGGCTGCGCGCGCTGGAATACAGGTGGAGCCGGGCCGAATATTATATCGGTGTGCTGGGCGGGTGGAACCCGGGTACGGTCGGAGATATTCCCCAGTCAC
>JAKATV010000372.1 GCA_021818565.1 Planctomycetota bacterium | reverse complement strand
CGCGGCGAGATCAGGAGCTATTGATAACCTTATCGGGGAGTGGCTGGCCCAGCGGCGGCTTATGCCGATGCGCTTTCTGGCCGACCCATTTATTCTTTCGGATGCCGGCGAGCATCGAAGGGTATTCTGTTTGCGTGGCCGCAATGGGCCATTGGCCGGATTACTTGCGGCTTCACCTATTCCGGCACGGCGGGGTATGTTTATCGAACAAATTGTCCGTGCGCCGCATGCGCCCAATGGCGCGGTGGAATTAATGATTGACCATGCCATGCGAGAATTTGCGTCACGCTACCGACACGTAACCCTGGGGCTGGTAGCCGGTAGTCAATTTGCATCTGATCGTGAAAATCCGTGGTGGGCGAGGATGGCCCGCTATTCCGCACGTCGATGGGGTGGAGAGTTGTATCGCTTTGGCTCCCTGGAGCAATTTCGTGCGGCCCTGCATCCGGAAATCTGGGAGCCGGTTTACGCCGTATCTGACCGCTCTAATATCAGCATTCGGGATATACTGGCTGCATGCCGGGCGATGTTCCGCTTCCCATTTTTTCGATTAAGCCGGGGCGGGCAGGCTGCATATCCATACTCTTTTTAAGCAGATTCGGATGAATCTCTGATCCCGAAGCGTGGTCCGGTAGTTAGAGCTTTTTCATAATCATTAGGTAATTAAACCCGCGGAGGAAAAAATTTCCTTCCACCGCCGCGGTGTGCCAATTTCCGCGTTTGAGCTTCTGGTTGTGCCGCACCACTGCGATAATATCCACTGGCGTAAAATTCCGCCGCAGCAGGGCAAAAAGATCAAAGCCGATGGGGATGAAAGGCTTACCTTTTTTGAAGGAATCGCTGACATAAATTGCCATATACCGCCGCGGCTTAATCACGCGGTGACATTGCGCGAAAACCTCCCGCATGGAAAGGTAATACGCATTCAGTTTTCCGTCCTGCAATAACTGGCCTGCGTCAAGTTTACCGATACATTTGGGATCATCAGAATAATCAACGTGGGTGCTGTATGGCGGATCAATAAAGATAAAATCCACGCTTTGATCAGGTAATGGAATGTGCCGCGCATCGGCTGGCTGAATGTCCGGCCGGCGCGGTGCAAGATCAAAGCCGATGCCCAGCCGGCCGAGTTCGGCGGCAACATCCAAGGTGGTGCCGCTGCCGCACATGGGGTCAAGAATTTTATCACCTTGGCGCGTATAGCGTTGTAAAAGATTCCATATAATCCAGGCCGGGGTTGCCCCCACATAGTCTTTGTCCCCATGCGCGTCGCGGCCATAGTCTTGCGAGGGATATTCCCACAGCGTGGTAGTTTGAATGCGTAAGGGCGGCTCGGTAAATGACTGCTTCATAACAAAAAACCACGCAACAGATAATGATCGTGCGCAAATCATACCGCCGCTTAACGCGTCTCCCCGGTGCGAAGCCGCATTTCCAGCCGGGCGATATTACCCAGTGAAATAAGATGAGCGAGAATCAGCCCCATAAATCCCGGACGATACAACTCAACGACCTGCGAATCGCTAAGAGCGTTGAGCTTGGCTTCATCCACCGCGAAAAATCCACGCAACGCAAGGGGCTGATTGGCGGTGTCGCGGGCACGCATCTCGCGGCCCACCAGCAGATTCAATTCATTCAGCTTTTGCACAAACAACTGCGTTTGTCGAATATTACCCTGATATTGCCCTAAAAACTCCAGCACATTTTTGAGAAATGGCGTCTCAGCGCCTTGCTCATCAAACAAGGCCTCACCTTTTTCCGTATCAGTCGGAACGGGTGAACCATTACCTGCAGCGCCTTGAGTACCCGCATCGGTCCAGCCGCTGAAAGCCGTATCCACACACACGCTTAGGTCCTGGGCGTTGTTACGCTCCGCCAAAACAAACGGATACCGTCGGATAAATGCCGGAATATAAATCCCAGACCATTTGCCCTGGGCATTGACAAATAAATTTTCTTCATTGCGCAGCCCGAGCACCACCACCGGCATAAGTCGATCCGGCGAGGGTCCGGCAAAGACAATAGGATATTCCGTGGCGGCCCGGCCAAACTCAAGGGCGGTTACGGGAACAGAATTGGTCTTTCTCGTGAATGCAAAATCCACGTTTCGCATGTTGACTGTCGCATGGCGGTGCGCCACACGATCAAGCAGCACCGGACGTTGATAAAACAATACCGTACCTGAACCGTTTGTCACATGATCCTCACGTAAAAATCCATCTCATGATTTTTTCAAAGCCATACCAGTGGCTAAAGCCATACTATACGGCCCGGCCCAAACGACCGCAATAACGGGAGCGAATAAATCACGAATCAGTGAATTTTTCGACCGACACAGCATGGCGTAAACACATGAACAAGCCGCACATGCCGCGGGAAACCTGAACAGTTCTCGCCGAAAGCGAGAGGCTGAAATGCCTTTACGGATCGTAGCTATGAATATCATCGCCAGTCCCTATGACTCCGTCTTCACCGGCGCTGACAAAGCAGGGAGCATGGGGGTTATAAAGCACGGTTGGTAAAAACTCAATGGCATTTCCCCACGCATCATTGACTTGTGTAATCATCAACATATTGCCACTATTTGGCATCGGCACCATGGAACTTTTCACCATGGAAGAAGGCAGCCGCATTAACATATTTGAATGCTCCCGCCACACACCATTCACATCTCGATAGGCATGCAATTGCTGGTATTCCACCAGAAATCCGTACATGGATTGCGGCACCATTCCCGCGGTTTTGTGAACCACGGATTGCTCAGCACCCAGAAGAGCGGTAAGTTCGCTGCGCGTAAGTTCACGCCGCGATGAGTTGAGCACCTGCCGACCCACCGCCAGTGCAATGCCCACCAGAATGGCGATTACGGCCAGCGCGACCAGCATTTCAATAACGGAAAAGCCCAAAGCACGATTGTGATAAGCTCTCACTCTCTATCTCCCTCGCAATTCAGGGCCTCTCAATGCTGACGAACGATTCGCCATTTGGTTAACGTGCGAGGATAATTACCGATGACCTCCAATAAAACAAGAAAAAAAAAGCCGGAATTTTTATTGCCAACGTGTGATAATATTGCGTCTTATAAAACGATTGAATTCCTCACGCCGTTACCATCGACTGCGTGGTAGAAGCGCAACGCCGATAGATCGCGGCCATTTGTTGCGCCACAGATTCCCAACTGAATTCTTTGTGTACGCGATCAAAACCCCGCCGGCCCATTTCTGCCGCACTGGCCCGGTCGGCATTCAATTGGCTGATCGCGGCAGCCAGTGCTGCGGGGTCGCTCTCCGGGACAACCAGCCCGGCATCCCCTACCACATCAGCAATGGCTCCTGAATTGCTGCCGATTACCGGCACCGCACACGCATGCGCTTCAATAATCACGCGGCCAAACTGTTCTTTCCAGGTGGCGGTGGTGCGCGACGGCAGCGCAAAAACATTCATCGAATTCATTAACATGGGCAGTTTTTGTAGCGGAACGGCTGGAATAATGCGCGTGCGATCAGCTAAATTCAGTTGCTGAATTTGCAGTTCTAAAGCGGCTTTGAAGGGGCCGTCGCCCACAAAAAGCAACTTCACCTCACGCGGGCACCGCGCCACAGCCGCCAGCAGATCCGCAAGGCCCTTCTCCTCCACCAGTCGCCCGGCATAGCCCACCAGAAAATCTTCGGCTGTGCACCAATCCGC
>JAKATV010000419.1 GCA_021818565.1 Planctomycetota bacterium | reverse complement strand
TACGGCGTTGGCGCTGCGGTGGCGGTCTATCGCCCGGCTGCGACATAACATCACCAGATAGGTCAAGGGTGCCGCGCGTGCCGGATCGTACCGATCGGCCCGATTCCAGAGTTCCCAAAATACGTCAATCAGCAGATCTTCCGCCTCGCTGCGATCAGCCAGAAGGCGGGAACAGAGCGTCAAAAGAGTTGAGGAATATTTATTATAAAGAGAATTAAGCGCAGAGCGGTCACGTGCCGCAATACCCCGCATCAACGCGAGATCATTTCCTAAAGGTCCACCGGCCTCAGAGATCAAAATGCAGCTCCTAGCTCTCTGTCACGCCTGACCAAAACAGCCCAACGGGATGGAAATCTTTTCCGCACAGGTCCAAGTATACCCGCTTTATCGCATGGCGGCCGTCAGACGCGGCCCGAGTTCAATTTGCGGCTGCGGAGCAGGCTTATACGTGGGCGGAATGGAAATTTTCAGCGGCTGTCGCTTAGATGTCGGCAGGCCGTCCTGATCAATAATTCGCTGAATGGCCATGATACCTTCAATGAGCGTTTCCGGGCGCGGAGGACATCCGGGAACGTAAACATCCACCGGCATAAACTGATCAATGCCCTGCACGGTGGCGTAGTTATCAAATACGCCGCCCGTACTGGCACACGCGCCCATGCTGATGACCCATTTCGGCTCGGCCATTTGCAGATAAATGCGATGCAGCACGGGAACCATCTTAAAGCTGATGCGTCCC
The DNA here is from genome assembly GCA_021818565.1 of Planctomycetota bacterium. Lineage (GTDB taxonomy): Bacteria > Planctomycetota > Phycisphaerae > WQYP01 > WQYP01 > JAMDCX01. The sequence continues at coordinate 2,960 of JAKATV010000419.1, read as the reverse complement.
GCGACAATTAACAAATCCGCCTGGCGCGGCGAAAACCGCATCACCTCGGCCCCGAAACGCGCCAGATCATAGCGACTGCTGGCCGTGGCCATGAGTTCAATACCGCAGCATGCGGTGGCAAACGGCAGCGGCCAGACGCTGGATCGGCGGCACCAGTTCACTACTTTTTTCAGGTTCAGGGTGAGAAAATTATCTGGTAATGTTGTTGGTTCAATCGACATTCCAAGCTCCATGGGGTTCGGTTTCTGGTATTAATCCCATTGAAATACGCCTTTACCCCACGCATACAAATAGGCCACCAGCAGGATTAATGTGAAAACTAAAATACTTACAAATAGTGCCCCCAGCGGCAGCACGACCCAGGGGTGGCGTTGATTATTAAATACGTAAAGCCACGGAATGATAAACAGCACTTCAACATCAAACACCAGAAATATCATCGCCACAAGGTAAAAACGCACATTAAAGCGATCTTTCGTGCTACCCAGAGGATCAACGCCCGATTCGTAAGAGGAATCCTTAACCCGTCCTTTGCGTGCCGGCCCCAGCAGGTGCGAAATAACCACGTTACCCAGGCCGAAGGCCGCACCAATCACAAACAGGATTCCCAGCAACAGCCATTCGCTGTAATACGTGACAGGAGTGGCGGTCAAAGTTGTTGCCAATACATTTAACATTCACTTGTTTCCATCATCAGTGAAACAATTCACAATCTACCAGACATTATATCGGAATGCAGCGGCAATGGTCAAAAGATGGGGAAATATAATCACCCGCGCATCGGCCGCATCATCATGGCCCAGGGCCGCGACGCCGCCAACACCGCTTTAACCACGTCCTTCGGGGCAATGGTCCTGCAGCAGTTCAAGATCTGGACAACCGAAGCAGCGGCCTGCTTATCCGGCTTATGCTGTCGGTTTAACCACCATTTTAAACACGTCTTTTTCGTCAATGAAGTTCGCCGTACCAACCTTGGCATATTGGCCGAGGAACACCCCTCCTCGCGAATGTGGCAGCGGTCCATGGTGGCCAAACGATGCCACCGAGTTTCCCAATGGCTTAATCAGTGCCACGGGATTCAGGCCGCCCCGGAGGCGTGGAAGGCTTTCCTCCGGAAGGCTGACGATGCAGGGGACATCCCCGCCCTCCGCCGCGCCACGCAAACCGGGAGGCCGCCAGCGGGCCGGTGGGCGACATTTCCATGAGCAAAATCGAGAAACTAGTCGGGCAATACCGGCTGGCACTACCACCCGGCAGGCCACGGAAAGATACAACAACCTGATCCGCAAGGCCGCGGCCCGCCACAAACCCCACATTCAATGGGCGGCTGTCCCGAATGCTCCTTGGGTTACCTGCCGAAACTCCAGCCTACGTCCCGCGCCGACTCATCCGCAATGGCGCGGGACGCATTCCGAGGCTGTGTGGAGATAATTCAGATTTCAGAACGCAACTTGCAATTGTATTTGCGTTATGTAATTGTCGGCTCCAACATAGGTGCCCGCATCGGGCTGCGTAAATGGGTCATTGACATAGGTTTCCGCAGCCTGTAACTTCACGTTGTTGCCAATGATGTAGTAATTCAGACCGACTTCAAACGCGGTTGTGGCCGGTGGCAGGCCACTGGGGAAAAGCTGGCCAAAGCTGGCGGCCAATTCCCATTTATGCGGTACCAGAAAATATCCACCTTGGATGTAATACCCGAACTGATCAAATCCACCTCCGGTATGGCCATGTTCGTAAAGCACAGCTGGACTTAAAGAGAATCCGCGGTAATGCAATAAATAATCGGCTTCAAACCGCCAAGTGCTACCGTTGATGGTGCCGTATATCGGATTGACATCCGTAGCCTGGCCAAACGGTTCACCGTCCGGATCTTGGCTTTCATACGCCATGGCACCTCCCAGCATCCATGCCAGATGTTTACTCCATGCGAGGTCCGGCTCCGTATTGAAATCCGATAATTTTCCGGCACCGGCCCATTGGGCTCGTGTCGCGAACCCCATCCGATTACCAATGGCGGGCGATGGATCAGTGGGCATTCCGGCGTCATTGGCATTGGCACCATCGTTAACGTTGAATTCATAGCTTACCTTGTGCGGAATGAAATCACCGTAGACACTGACACCAAGTGATCGTTGCGGATCAAATGCGAATATCACCGGGTTGAAGTCCGGCAGTTCCAGCCCGTTTGGGATGTATTCAACGTGGGTAAATGGAATAAGAAATGCGCCGGCTTTGACCCTTAGCAACGATGAAAATCTATACGCCCCGTAGAAATCATCAAGTTGAAAATTGCCGTCATTGGACGATGCTCCGGCAAAGTCTCCCATGATGACGTATGTAAATCTCGGATTAAACAGATCGCCTGAAGCCCTGAGTCGAGCGTAACGGAATCCAAATCCGCTGGAATTGGCACTTCCGATGCCTCTGGGCACATCGGTGTAGCCCCCAAATGTATAGCGAAACTGGGCGAAGCCATTGAACTTCAAGCTGTAATTCTTATCCGCTGTTTGGATGAAAAAACCGTTGTTATAACCAACTTGCAAGCTTACTTCGCGATCTCTGAGATCCTGCGATTCCCGTATGACGCGCTGGGCTATTCGGCGAATTTGGGCGGCCTGCTCACGCTGATTCTGCGCCGTGCGCTGCTGCCTTTCCAGTTGCGCAACTTTTACTTTGAGGCCTTTGAGCTTGCTCACTTTCCTTTCCAGCAGTTTCAACTGGTGCTGCAGATTGGCGATGGTGGACTTCTCGCTGGCGCTATTTCCGGCGGTCTGGGTTGTCGGAGTCGCCCCCTTGGCCAAGCCACCGGCGCTACTCGCTATCATTGCAGCAGCTAATTCTACAACGCTATAAGTGACTCCAATCGCAGACTATCATGTCCTTCAATTTCAGCCCCAGCGTGTGCAAACGTCGAAGTGTCCGCTTGCGGTGGCTGCGTTCGGCAGCGACATTGCGGC
>JAKATV010000287.1 GCA_021818565.1 Planctomycetota bacterium | reverse complement strand
GCGGCATCATTCCAGCCAAACTTCACTTCCTCCCAGCTTAGCTGGAGGTGATTCAATGCCTTGGCCAATTGCCCGCGACCTTCATAAACACCCATAAACAAGCCCGCCCTTTTTCTTGCACCATTTTTGAACCTCGCAGCGACAGGCTGGTACGTTTACTTTCGCTGCGTGCCGACATCTCGCCCCTGGGGGTCCTTAATCTCTGCACTGCCCTGCAAATCCAATATAACAGAAAAACCCACCGGGAGTTTCAGAATTTTTAGCCACTCCGGACTTTTTTGTGCAATATCAGCCACCGTAATCGACCGCCATGGGCCATGGGCCTTACCCAGTGGCATAAGGCACCAGCCTGTGTCTTCAGGTGATAACGGCTCTGTGCGACGTAGCGTCAGCAAGCACGGTTGGTTATCAGTTGACTCGGCGAAAGTTATCTTCGCTTCAGGGCGTAATGTCGGGTCCTCACCGGTGAGAGGTTCAATGGCACTAAGCTGCGAATCAGTTAACGTCGGCGCAGTAAAAGGCCACTGGTTTTGCGGTGCCGCAATGCGGCGTTCTTCGGAACTGGGAAGCAAGGGTTCGCTTTCAAGGCGTTGTGGGGTTGGCTCTTTGGACCCCGGCGCGCCACGCGACATAACCGCACCCTCCGCCGCCGGGGAGCCGGACGTAAACGGCCCGGCGTTTTCCGAACTTACACCGCCGGGGCTTGCAATGGAAGCGTATGCCTGCAATTCCGCGACAAGCCGTTCCAGATGCGTTACGCCCGCCGGCACCAGAGATTCCACGCTTGTCGCAAGGCGCTGTACCGAACCTTTATATAATTCCACTTCTTTTTGTAAGGCCCGTGTCCAGCGCCGCACATTGGCCAATTTTTGCTCGGCCTCGGTCAATCGGACCATGGCACGTTGTAATTCTTTTTGCTCCTCAATGGCGGATAACGGTTTTCCGGAATGATCCCGGAAAAGTTTCTTCATACGGACCGCCTCCTTGGCCCGTTCAACGGCGGTTTGGCGTTTGCGTGTTTGATCTTTCCAGAAGTTTTCCTGCTCAATTTCCAGCCAGAGCATGGTGCGACGCAATTCGGAGTCCGCATCTTCCATGGCGGCGTTGGCTGCCGCCTGAAACTTCCAGAGCACCGCCTGGAAGCCGACCAGCAAATCCACAGATTCAACCCGAGCGCTCTCGGCCATGATGCAGTCCTATCGCTCGTTAAGGTATTTTTCTATATGCTGCGCTTTCTTCATCAAAACCTTGGCGTGCTCGGTCGATGATTCCATGAACTTCCCCAGATACTGCGCCGCCTGATCAAAAGTTTCGGCAAACTTTTGCTGCTCCTGATCGCGCCAGCTTGATTCCAGAGACCGCAGCCGGGAATTTAATCCCGACATAAGCCCTTCCAGATCATTATTAAACTGCATCAGCCCCTGGGCAAACCGCCGCAACTCCGCCGGATCAACACTCGCTTTGGCCATACGATTCATCTCCGTGTATGCCGCCAATCAACTTGGCCATAGCTTACCATTGAAACCAATAGACACCAAGGAGTTTCGCCGCTGGTTAGGGGATGGGCGTGGCAATAATTCCGGGCGGGCATCCGCGATGCGAGTTTCCCAGGCCAAGCATTCTCTTAGCGCCGGCATTTATGCCCGCGATCTCGCCGCCTCCCCGAAACTATTGCCACGCCCAAGCGTATGCACCTACCCTCCCCCCGCCACGCCCCAACCCGCAAACCCGCCAGCCGCAAATTAACCGATCAATACGCCATTTACCGCCAACCCCAAACCTCCCGCCCCCGTCGAGGACAAATTCCAAATGCTCTCCCCGGTTATTCGTTATTCGTTACATTGCCGTCCGTGATCTGTCGCCCGTAACCCATAGTCGCCTTCCGCTCGCTGAATACTAAACGACCATAAGGCACCAAGGTCGCGTGGCTGCGGGTGGTTTTGGCTGGACGGAGTCCCCACCCTGAAACCTTGGTGTGACAGGGTGCCGGCGTTTTGTTAGCCGCCGCGATGTATGGGGCGCTCAAGGGCGAGCATCTGTTTTTTTGCGGCAATTTTGCCGTAGCCGGAAAAGCCGGTCAGGGCACCGTTGGAACCGATCACGCGGTGACAGGGAATCAGCACCGGCCAGGGGTTGCGGGCCAAAGCTCCGCCGACGGCACGTGCTGCGCCGGGGCGTTTAATTTTTCCAGCTAGAGCGCCATAGCTTATTGTAGTGCCGCGTTTAATTTTAATTGTTGCCTCCAGCACGCGGCGGGAAAAGGCGGTCTGTCCCTGCCAGAAGAGAAATCGTTTCAGCCAAGGCCAATCCGGCTGCGCGTGCACGGAATTACTTGCATCGCCGGAATAATACGCTTGGAGAAAATTCTGCGCGCGGTGAATCCACGGTGGGATGTCTCCGATATACGGCGCAGCATTTGGATATTCTTTCCGAAGTGTTTTTAACAGAATGGCGGAATTCGGGCACGCCGGATACACGCGTAACAACTGTGGAGAAGCTTGCCCGTTTTCCTGCCAGAGTAATCCGCAAGTGCCGGCGGGCGTGGAGAAAATGGTGTAATAACAGTTACCCAATCTGATGTTGTTGGACATATTTTCACTCCGCATTAGATTACGCATATATGTTTATACCGCAGCCTGCACTGCGGAGGCAACGTAAAAGGAGCATCTGCGATGACGATAACGCGAAATTCCGAGGTCGGTAAGGCAGCCGCCTCCCCGGTTCCGCCGCCGGTGGCACCGGAACTGTCACGGCGCGGCTTTCTGGGAACGGCATTGGCGGGAGGCTTATCTGCCGCAATTGCCCCCTTATCCGCACAACCCGCCGCCGGCACCTTAATCGACGAGCAGGCACAGCGGGCGGAGCAATTTGCCGAACCTTCGGCGGACCTGCTGCGGGATACGGGCCTAAGCAACATCGCGACGCTGGAAGCGTATGAGCGGGCGGTGAATTTATGGGCGGTTACCGATGGCAAGACGCGCAACAGTCACATTGTTCCGCATTGGCTGCCGGATGGCAAAAGATTCTGGTATGTGGCCACGCGCCAGGGTGGCAGGAAAGAGTATCTGCTGGTGGATATGCCCGCGGGTACGCGCATGGAAGCGTTTAATCATTTTCGCCTCGCGGATAGTCTGGGCCGCCTAGAGAGGGAAAAAATAAATGCCCATAACCTGAACATTACGATCACAGCTATCACGGACACCGCGATGGCGTTTAATATGGGAAAACGCGGCTATAACTGCCAGCTTGGCGATTACACGGTTACACGCCATGCGCTGTGGAAGGCTCCGGCGATTGCCCCGGCATTTGCCGCAACCAAGCCGAATCGGTGGTCGGCGGAATCCGCACAGTCACCTGACGGCCGCTGGGTTGTTCATATCCGCGATTTCAATGTGTATCTGAAATCGGCAAAGGGCCAACGCGAACAGCAATTAACACATGACGGCAGCGCTGATAATTATTTTGAGCCGCGCGTGTTCTGGGCTTCCGATTCCCGTAAATTTCTCGTCCTGCGGACTATTCCCGGATTTGATCGGCAGGTTCGGGAACTTGATTACGCGGTGCCGGAAAATGAAGCGAAGCTGGTTTCATTTTTTTATCAGAAACCGGGAGACAAAGTTGCCATTACCCGCCCCCACCTTTTTGATGTGTCGCATGCAAAAGAAATTCCCCTAAGCACGGATTTAGCGCGCAATCCATCGA
>JAKATV010000079.1 GCA_021818565.1 Planctomycetota bacterium | reverse complement strand
TGTTGGGGTTTTTTTACCAGATAACCCGCAGTCTGTGTCCCGATGACGTCTTCCGCCACCGGACCGAATTTTCCTTCCGCATCCTGATAGGCGCTGATAACTTCCGGACCGCGATCCAGCGTAATTAAGAGATTTACCCGTTCAAGCATAATCTCGCAGAGCCGGTTTTGATCCACAATGTCTTTTTTATCCGCAAACAACTCCATGATCCGCTGGCAGGTCGCCAGGGATTCGTTATCGCGTCCCGAGTCTTCCAGAAGTTCAAGTTTCATCCATAACGCTTTGGCCGACAGCCGATCGGGCAATTTAATCTGACCGTCATCAAGGCAAGCATTCAGCGCGGCCAGCGCTTCAGGACCGCGATTCAGTCGCGTTAGCAGCGATGCCTTGTTAAACATAGCCGACGCCACATAAGCCCGGGCGGCCTCATTAGTTGCATCGCCGAATTGCTCAACAACACGGGCATAACCAGCCAGTGCATCGTCGCGACGGCCCAGAATATCCAGCACCGCCGCCCGATCTAACAGTGTTTTGGCAATTTGCGGTTGGATGGAGGCTTCTTTATTGTCCTGAAAAGTTTGCAGCAGTAAATCGAACGCGGCCAGAGCGGGCTCAAACTGCCGTATCTGAAGCAGCAACGCCCCTTTTGTAAAAATAGTTCGTGCCAGCTTTAATTGGCGTTCCGGATTACTGGAACCGCTGTAACGGGCAATAAGTTTGTCCGCATTCCGTAGTTTTGCTTCGACATCCATTGTCTGTTGCATAGCCGAGTTCTTCATTACGTGCTGTTCCATCATTATCCGAACATTCTATCGGTTCTGTCACGTTCGTGCGTTGAACTTTCATCCAGCGCTGTGATACCATCGCCGGACCGGTATTAAGTGTAACGAATATCGACAAAAACTTCGCGTCTGTGCAATTAGGTATGTACAATCGGGGACCGCCGGCTGGCAACGGGCCAGGGAGGACCTCCTCAAAACCCGGCCCAGGAGCATGTCCGAGCAATCGCCGCTGGCTTGGGCGGTGGTGCCGCGTTGGTGCCGGCGAAGCGCCGGTTTATGAAGCACCGTCAAGGATCAAGGTCGAAATGGGCGTTTTGTGGTGCGCTGAAAATTGGCGATTCAGCAGGTTTGGCTGATTAATCCCATTACGCCGGCGGCCGCCATTAAAATCGCCATGATTACCGTGCGTAGATGGGCGTTCGCCAAGTGACTGGCACCGGTGCGCGAATTTACTTTTAATATCTTGAAGACCGATTCCAGATGTTTTTGTACCGTGCGAACACTGATGTGCAGCCGACGGGCAATTTCTTCATTGCAGCCGCCTTGGGCCACATGAAGTAGAATCTCCGCTTGTCGCGGCGTTAAGCCTAACGCCTCCAACGGCTTGGCGGACGTTAGCGGGCGGGATTCCGACATGACCAGCATTCGACCGAACGGCTCGGATTGAATCAGCCGTAATTGCAGTTGGTCTTCACCGAGCAACTTCGTGAAAACCGGTTCCGGATCCGCCAATTCGCCATCCACAGAATTCCGCTGGCGCAACCATTCGGCAACGCTTTGTGGCAATGCGCCTGGGTTGCGGGCGGTTCCGGGGAAATATTTCCCCATCCACAGTCGGGCCTTTTGGGTCCAAAAATCGACGCGGCTTACCCCATATTCAATACGCGGGGTGAACGGTTGCATTCGCACGCCCAGTGTCAACTCATTGACGCTGATCCGGTAATGCGATTGATCATTTCTCAGACCATAGCGTGGTCATCCCGGCTTTATCGCAAATACCTTTACGCTCGCGGCATACTTATTGACATCATATTGTCGCAATAGTTCCGCGATATCTTTATGTAAGGCTTTGACAGGCACTGGGGATTCACAACAGCCGGGGGATACAACATTTAATCGCGTGGAACTTTTTTCCACGGGCAGCGCTTCTTCACTGGTATTCATAGGAGCGGAGCAGCAACCGGATTGCCCATCGGCTTGGGCGTAGGCGTTGAGATCAGTCTGACTGTCAATGACCGCAACGCTGGAAAAGCCCGCATCTACCAGCAGGCGGCGGTATTCTTCAACCATGACCGCGCCGGCAATACAACCTACATACGCACCGATATTATTGGCAAGCTCGGATGGCAGCATCTGCTTTAATGCAATATCGCTGACCGCTAACCGACCCCCCGGTTTGAGGATGCGGAACATTTCCCGCATGACGGCGGATTTATCCGGTGCCAGGTTGATAACACAATTGGATATCACGCAGTCGGCAATTCCGGCAGGAAGTGTGGTCTGATCAATTGTGGCAAGTATAAAATCAACGTTGGTGTAGGGCGTACCATCCGGGCCATGGGCGGCATTTTTCTTAGCGCGTTCAATCATGCTCGGCGTCATATCAATACCGATGGCCCGGCCGGTGGGACCCACTTTTGCCGCCGCCAAGAATACATCCAGCCCCCCGCCACACCCCAGATCAACCACCGTTTCTCCCGGACGTAACGCCCCCATGGCGGTGGGATTGCCACAGGAAAGTCCCATGTTTGCTTCCGCCGGTATGGCCGCCAATTCCGCCGCTGAATAGCCGAAGGCTTCCGCGACCGCCTTGATCCCGGCATCGGAACTGGAAAGACTGGATTCCGCTACCGCGGCATAACGTGTTTCAACTTCCTTGAGAATGTTCGTGGGCATAGTAAAGGCTCCATTTAAGCTGTCAGGTTCACGAAGTTACATCGACTGGCATACGACATCCGCCGGGGAATTCGGACAACATTGTTCCTGCGGTACGACGCCTTTTCGCCGCTCATACCATGAACGCGTGCGATTGACGAGAGCCACCGCGGACAGCATCACGGGCACTTCCACCAGCACGCCCACGACGGTAGCCAGCGCAGCGCCGGAGCTAAAACCGAATAATGCAATGGCCGTCGCAACCGCCAATTCGAAGAAATTACTTGCGCCAATGAGTGCGGATGGCCCGGCGACACAATGAGCGGAACGCGCCGCCCGATTCAGCAGGTACGCCAGTGCGGAATTAAAATATACTTGGATGATGATGGGAATAGCCAGCAATACGATGACCAGTGGCTGTGCGACAATCCGGCCCCCCTGAAAACCAAAGAGCAACACCAGCATGGCCAACAGCGCCAGCAGCGCCACGGGATGAAGTATCTGGGTAAATCGTTGAAGTTTCAATTCCCCCGCGGATTGACGCAGTATAAGGCGACGCACGGTGTTGGCGATAATCAGCGGCACCACGATGTATAGCAGCACAGACAGCAATAGTGTGGACCATGGGACGGAAATGGAAGTCAGGCCGAGCAGCAATCCAACGATCGGCGCAAACGCCACGATCATGATCAGATCATTGAGCGCTACCTGCGAAAGCGTAAAGGTCGGTTCACCGCGAGCCAGCAGGCTCCACACAAATACCATCGCCGTGCACGGTGCGGTAGCCAGGATGATCAATCCGGCAATGTAGCTGTTAATTTGATCGGCGGGCAGCCAGGGCTTAAAAAGAATCCCGATAAACACCCATGCCAACAGTGCCATTGAAAAGGGCTTGACCGCCCAGTTTACAAACAGCGTTACCAGCATGCCGCGCCAGTGATGCCCCACGGATTTGATGGCCCGGAGGTCTATTTTCAGCAGCATTGGAATGATCATAATCCAGATCAGTACCGCCACCGGCAAATTTACCTGCGCAATTTCCATGCCACCAACGGCGTGAAATGC
>JAKATV010000156.1 GCA_021818565.1 Planctomycetota bacterium | reverse complement strand
TCTCAAAGCGCCAAATACGTTAAAGGGCTTGCGGAATCCCAAGTTCAAACCATCAGATCACAAATCGCCGAACATTTCAGCGATCTGTGCCTGGCGGATTATGACGCCATTCGAGCCGACAACCAGATTGCCTTAGGCGCTTTGGCCCAACAATTGGCTTTAAAAGAGCAATGGATCAGCGATACCTACAAAGCGGCCAGTCAATTCCTGGAACCAGTTTTCAAAAAGTTTTCTTCACACGACGGGGAATTGCTTGGCAGCGCTGTGCGAAAGCAATTGCAACTTGATGAGGGGTGCGCTTTGATTGGCTACCGCCAGGCGCATCAGGAGAGCTTGCAACAGCACGAAGCTCTTTATGAGGCCATTCGCGTCGCCAATCAACTCCTGTCACACCATACCGATGCGGGGATACTCCTGGATAGCATAGTAAATACCTTAGCTCATCATTTGAAGGCCCCCCTACTGGGCATAGGATTTATCAATCCGCGCACCGGCCACATTCGAATACGGACTTCCGCCGGGCCGGCAAAGGCCTATTTCAGCAACGTCACCTTATCCGCTTCCGCCGAGGTACCCGAAGGCCGCGGCCCCGGCGGGCGTGCCTTAAGCGCCAATCATGTTATGCAGGTTGATAATTTTGCCGAAGATCCCACATTTGATCCCTGGAGAATTCAGGCCCAACGCTTTGGACTCGTGGGCAGTATTACCGCCCCGTTTAAAACCCGGCGGGGCCAACAGGGATTCCTGAGCATGTACCGCACGGCGGACATCCCTTTTCCGGAAGGGACGGCCAACCTGTTGCAGCAGTTGGCCAGGGATATTGGTGGTGCCTTAGACCGTATCCACGCCCAGAGAGAATTGCGGCGTTTACATTCCTACGAAGACGCGCTGGACGCTGTGAACCAAATGCTACTTAAAAATCCCGCGCCGGGGGCTATTTTTCGCCTGCTGGTAGAAACAATCGTAGCGCATACCGATGCACCGCTTGCTTACGTACGGCTGATTGATCCGCAGACCGAGCTTGCCGAAGTCGTCAGCCATTGCGGTAAAGACGCCGAACGCGTGCTAAAAACTCAATGGTCGATCAGCCTTCAGGGACCTATGGGTAAAGGCGTAACCGGCAGGGTGTATCGCACGGGCCGGGAATTTGTCGTACCCGATGCCTTGTCCCACGGAGATTTTGTGCCTTGGCGGGAATTTTTAAAAGCTCTGAAGTTGCGGGGCGCGGCGGGGTTTCCCATTGGCGAACGCGATAAAAAACCCGAGGCGGTACTTTTTGTCGGAAGTAGACAAGCCAGCTATTTCAGCCGCCCGATATTAAAACTCCTTGGCCGCTTAGCCGGCAACGCTTCTCTGGCCCTTTCCAGCCACCGCCAGCGCGAACGTCTGGAATATTTGAGCGTTCATGATTCGCTTACGGACTTGCCTAACCGCGCGTATTTTGAGCGAGCGGTTACTGAATCTCTCGGGCGAGCGGACCGGTATAATCGTCAAATGGCCATTGGCATACTGGACATCGATGGGTTTAAAGAAATTAATGATACTCTTGGACACGCCGCGGGGGATGATTTACTGCGCGCTATTTCCCAGTGCCTGGCAGCCACGATGCGGAAGGGCGATGTGATAGCGCGCATCGGCGGTGATGAATTCGGCCTGATTCTTAGTCTCGTGGAAGCTGCGGATTTGGGCATAGCGGCGGGGCGCCTGCTGCGCGCCTTGGATGAACCGATACACTGGCACGGCCAGAATATTGCCATCAACGTCCGCATGGGATTTACTATTTATCCCGTTGACCCCACGGACCGGGATACACTGCTGCGCCATGCCGACGCGGTTTTATACTCCGCGAAAGAAAGTGGTGCGAGCTTTGAAGTGTTCCAAAGCGCCATCGCCGAAAAAGTTGAACAGCGCTTTCGTGCCCGGCAGAATTTTCCCGCCGCGGTAAAGGATGGAAAAATAAAATTTTTCCTCCAGCCGCAGGCCAATATGCGGGTGGGAAAACTTGACGGCCTGGAGATGCTGGCACGCTGGAGGGAAGGCGATAAATGGCTCTCTCCGGCCACGTTTATGCCGGTCATTGAAAATGATCCGGCACTGATATGTCTGCTGGGAGGGCTGGCGATCACCGAAGCGGTGGGGCTGCGGCGGCGTCTTATGGCCCAGGGACTGGATTTGCGAATCAGCGTGAATATCGGATCGCGGCATCTGCTGCACCCGAGCTTCCTCAAGGAGTTGGATGCAGCTTTAGCCGATTGCCCCGATCCGTCCTTCCTTACGTTGGAAATTACCGAGGTCACCGCGCTTACGGATATGCCTTTGGCCATCCAGCGGCTTGAGGAGGTCAGTCTACGCCACATTTCCACAAGCTTGGACGACTTCGGAACCGGCCATGCCTCTTTACTCTATGCGGCGTCACTGCCGGTGAAGGAACTTAAGCTTGGCCAGGAATTTATGCGCGGACTATTAATAAAAAACGCGCATGCTTCGGTGACGATTTCCGCCTTGCATTTTGCGGAACTTTCCAGCACCCGACTTATTGCCGAGGGCGTTGAGACACGCGAACAACTGGCGTACTGGCTGCGACTGGGAGGTGAAAATATCCAGGGATATTTCTTAGCGCGGCCTATGGAAGAAGACCAGTTTATGACTTGGGCTGCAAACTTAAACCTCTCGCCGCAGTCTTTACCGCCGCGCTATGCCTCCGAGGACCTGCTGCTGTTGTCGCGGCATGTATCGGCTGCCGAGCGGATCATAAGGTTGCGTGAAATGCGGGCCGCCGGAGTCTCCGATCCATTACCGATGGATATACCGCCATTAGAGAAATGTCCAACCGGACTCTGGCTTGAGCAGCGTCGGGCGGCCTATGGCCATCTGCCGGAGTTTACTGCGATGGATAAGGCCCATATCAAACGCCATGAGGTTTTAGATCCTATTCAGCACGACGCCTCGTTGGAATTACTGGAAGAATGGTGCCAAGTCATGCATTCACTCATCCTGGCAATTGACCAGGACTTAGTTCGCAAGACCGCATCAACGCCCTTAGGCCGCGACTAACGGCAATGTTCCAACTTTTCACACCAACTTTTCAAACTTCGAGTAAATGCGTACTATATGCGTTGGTATTGGTCTTTAAACCACGGAATGTGGAGAATGCTGTATGAAGCTTGAAGATGTCATCGAATTGCAACCTCCGGAGCTGAAGGCTTCGGAAAATATCTTTTTACCGGCCGTGCTTTCCGGTTTGGGAAGCACGCTGGTGCACCTGTTTCGTTCCGTTGGCGGCAATGTCCGCACCATGCAATATCCGGAAGAACGCCGCGAAGATAAGCCCGTCCTGGAGCAGGGCATGGATGTGCAGCGCTATCGCGGAGTACACCGGTTGAACCGCGATGAACAAAATCGGGTAAAATGCGTGGCCTGTTACATGTGCGCCACAGCCTGCCCGGCCCACTGCATTCATATTGTCGGGGATGCCGCACCGGATTCCTGGCCGGACCGTGAAAAATATCCCATTAAATTTGATATCGACGAGTTGCGCTGCATTTATTGCGGCATGTGCGAGGAAGCCTGCCCCGTCGATGCCATCGAATTGACGTATGAGTACGATATTGTCGGCCTGACCCGCGAAGAGATGGTTTTTGACAAGCAAAAGCTGCTGGCGATATATGACCAAACCATTAAACGTCGGCCAATGTAAAAATACTTTCTGATTTACGAATAACTTATT
>JAKATV010000256.1 GCA_021818565.1 Planctomycetota bacterium | reverse complement strand
CCGCCTGACGGACCACATCAAACGGCTCTACGCATCGGCCCGGGCGATTCGCCTGGATATTCCGTATCGTGCCCCGGAGCTTACCGCCGCCATCCATGAGACACTCCAGGCCAACAAACTTACGGATGCTTATATCAGGCTGGTGGTAACACGCGGCAGCGGATCATTGGATATTTCCCCCGCCAACTGCGGCACGCCGGGCGTATTTATTATCGCGGGGCGAATTGCCATGTATAGCGAGGAAACATACCGCCAGGGCATGGCCATTATCACCGCCAGCACGCCGCGGATCGCGGCGGCGGCGCTATCTCCACGGATTAAAAGCCTGAATTATCTTAATAATATCCTGGCGAAATGGGAGGCCATTGACGCCGGCGTGGCCGAAGCGGTCATGTTGAATCATCTGGGATTCGTTTGTGAGTGCACGGCGGATAATATTTTTATTGTTCGGGACGGGCAGTTAATAACGCCCGCGGAAGAAAGCGGAATCCTGCTGGGCGTCACCCGCGGCGTCGTGCTGGAGTTGGCCCAAACCGCGGGGATTCCTACGCGGCAGACCAATTTAACCCGATATGATCTGTACACGGCGGACGAATGCTTCCTTACCGGCACGGGGGCGGAAATTGTTCCGGTGGTCAGCGTGGATAATCGCTCCATCGGTGACGGAAAACCCGGGGCCATGACCCGCCGCCTCACCGACGCATTTCATCAGTATGTTCGCACCGCAGTAAGCGGGGCATAGCCGGACGGCGGGATTGCCGCAAACCGGGCCAACGAAGATTTCAACCGTCAACGGTTTCAAGCTTGGCGTAACTGAGCATCAACGTGCGGCGGCCCGACGCCTGAAAATTTATTTCAACACGGTAATCTCCACCGACTTCATCAACGCCTTCGACGCGACCGATACCGAATTTGGCGTGGCGCACCAGCGTGCCCCGGCGGAAACGGGTATTGCCAATTGTCGGCGATTCCTGCACCGGGCGTGCTGCGGGCCGTCCCGATCCCATCGGTGAATATCCGCGCGGGGCGTGGTAGCTGGCCCCATCACGAAATCCCGGGGAACCTGCGGGACGTTGAAGGATGGTGAGGTCCACAACCTCCAGGCAATCTTCAGGAATTTCAGCGAGAAACCGCGATGGAATTTTTGCTTCGCTGCGGCCCATCATGGTGCGGTATGCGGCCCGGGTTAAAATCAGATGCTTCATCGCGCGCGTAATACCGACAAAAGCCAGCCGACGCTCCTCTTCCAAATTCATTTCCGCGGCGTTTGAGCCGAACATGCGCTGATGAGGAATCAACCCGTCCTCCATGCCGACCATCGCGACAACCGGAAACTCCAGGCCCTTTGCGGCGTGCAGCGTCATCAGCGTGACGGCCGCGTTCTGGTCCTTCATACGGTCCGTATCAGAAACCAGCGTGACTTGCGTGAGATATTCCTGCAAACTGCCGCCGGGATTTTGGCGATCAAATTCCGCGGCGACATTGACCAGTTCAAGGATATTGGCGTTGCGCTGTTCGTCGTCTTCACCGGAACCGGAATTGATGAGTTTCATCCCTGATTGTTCAATGACCGCCTCCATTATTTCAGCAACCGGTATTACCGAGGGAAAATCGGCTTCGCCCTGTGGGGAATCATCCGAAGCATCCACGCCGGCTTCGGGTAGCTCGAAATTTGAACCGGTCGCCTCTGATGCGCTGCCATCGGCGGCCAGAAGCGGATCAAATAACGGATCGTGCGCGGAATCTTCCGCGGTTAAGCCCTTTACGGGAACCGCCGAATCAGTGGAATCGTCATTGGCTGAAAAGTCGAACATGCCGGATGCGGATTCTGCGGGAGCCTCAAGTTCTCCATATTCTCCATAATCTCCAGATTCCCCGCCGACCGCTTCATTTTCCCCAGCGATGCCCGGGGATGAACGGACAAATTTCTTTCGCCAGGAATCAATCATTGCGGCAAATTTGCGGGCGGCTTCGCCGGCACGTTTGGGAAGCCCCTCAATGGTTTCCGCCCGGCGGCAGGCTTCCATCAGTGTAAGTCCGTGTTCGTTGGCGTAACCGGCCAAACGGGCCACGCTGGTGGTTCCGATGGATCGCGCGGGGACATTAATCACGCGCTCCAGGCTGATATTGTCTTCCGGGGTGGTGATCAGCCGCAGATAGGCGATGACATCCTTGACTTCCTTGCGGCCATAAAATTCGGTGCCGCGGATAATCTGGTACGGTACCCCGGATTTCATCAAGGCATCTTCCAGGACCCGGGTCATGGCGTTGATGCGGTACATCACGGCCATTTTCTCCCAGCCGATGTTCTGCTGATCATGAAATTCTTTAAGACGTTTGACCAGTTCCCGAGCTTCTTCATGTTCATCGGCGCAGACCAGAGCCAGAATTTTAGGGCCCATTTCATTTTCGGTCCAAAGATCTTTGTTTTTTCGCGCTATATTGTTGGAGATCAGGGCAGACGCGGCTTTGAGAATTATTTTAGTGCTGCGGTAATTCTGCTCAAGGAGCACGACTTTGGCGTTGGGGAAAAATTGCTCAAATTCCATAATATTGGACAAATTGGCCCCGCGCCAGCCGTAAATGGATTGATCCGGATCGCCGGTGACGCAGATATTTTTATGGCTCATGGCCAGCATGTGCGCAATGACAAACTGGGCGTGGTTCGTATCCTGATATTCATCAATGAGGATATAGCGAAATCTTTCCTGCAATTGGGTTCGCACATCGGCATGATCGCGCAGCATAACGGCGGTTTTAAAAAGAAGATCGTCGAAATCCACGCCCTTGTTTTCGTTCATCAGTTGCTCATACGCCATGTAGGCACGGGCGATGTTGCGATCATTAAACATGGTGGCGGTTTTACTGAACGCCTCAGCGGATTTGAGTTTGCTTTTGGCATCACTGATAGCGCTTAGCACCCGGTCGGGTTTCATGGAATCCGGGGAAAGGCCGGCCTTTTCCATCGCTTGCTTAACCAATTTAAGCTGATCGGACGTGTCCATAATATTGAAATTAGGAGCCAGGCCCATCACCGGAGCGTATTCCCGCAGAAGTCGGGCGCAGAGGCTGTGAAATGTGGCTACAGTTACGCCACGGGAAAGTCGCGGGGGCATGGCACCAAGCAAGTCCAGCGTGCGATGCCGCATTTCTCCAGCGGCCTTATTGGTAAATGTGACCGCCAGAATATTCCATGGAGGAATGCCGTTGGCAACCATGTAGGCAATTCGGCGGGTAATGGTGCGGGTTTTTCCCGAACCCGCGCCGGCCAACACCAGCAGCGGCCCGTCGATGTGGGAAGCCGCCTCACGCTGCGGCGGTGTTAAACCTTGAAGAATTTCATTTGCATCAACCGACATCCAGGAACCTCAATTACCTTCAGTACGTTTATCCCATGGCCCATTGGCAAAGGACAAAACTATTACTATACACCAAGCGGACACGATGACGAATCGGTGATTTTTTCTCTATGTTTTTTCTACGAATTTTCCGGCAATTTTGTCGAGGAGTCCTCCGCGGAACTTTCCGGTTCAGAGAGGTCCGATTCCGGGGGCAGCAGATGGAACAATTCTTGGATAGCGCCAGCGAGGCGAATTCGGCGATGGTGGGCCGTCTGGGTGGTTAATTCCGTCACCGGTACATGGAGAATTTTGCCCACGATCCGATGGGCCATTTTACGAACCGCCTGTTTTTGTGATTCGCTGAACTCCGGATTGGCGGCCAGGAGAGCTTCCAATTCCTGATCGCTGATTT
>JAKATV010000087.1 GCA_021818565.1 Planctomycetota bacterium | reverse complement strand
TATGAGGATTTGGCTCCGCAACTGGCGCGATTCGCCCGGGAGCGGGAGTTGGCCCGTAAACGCCGGGCCGCTAAAAAATTAGTATGAACCGCTGCGGGAGTTTTTTACACTTCATACCGCGCGTCGCCGCTGCATGCGCGGAATTAACCGCGCACCAGTTTCACACCGCCCACAACACGCCGTCGACCGCCCCCACGCGGCAAATCAACCCACAGCAAAAACCGGGCCGGACACTACTGGGCAGTGCCCGACAGCCCCTCCCCATTAACCGATAGGCTCGCAGCGATGGTCGTGCTGCTCTGGCTTAACAAGGCAAGTCCATTGGTACCGGTGATGTTCACCGTAACACCCGAGCCGATGTTAATCGAAGAAAAATCAAACAATCCAACATAGGGAATGCCGTTGGTAGCCCCTTCCGCCATTCCATTCTGATTATTGATATATCCCGTGTAGGACGCCGAGCCGAAGCTCAGGGTTGGGGCTGTGGTACTCGTGCCAGTGTTGATATTCAGCGTGCCGGACGTGACATTCAGCGTACCAAGCGAACCGAATAAATAGGGATTAAACAACACCGTGCCGTCAATACTTCCCAGCGCCGCCGAAGCGGTCAACGTCGTTGCGGCCAGCGCCGCCGCCATGGACAAACCCCGATAGCAATATGTGGACATAGTAGTCTCCTGAAAAATAGAACCTGCCGAAATACTCTCCCGCCGCCCATGCGGCAAGGGTGAAAACAATTCTTAATAGGCTTAATTTTAGTAATTTTAAGAAGTGGATGCAAACGAGCTTTGCACCACCAAGTGGCACTTTCCCCGCATTGCCCGGAACTTGGCAGAGTGTTACAATCGCGGCTTGGAAATGCGGCGGAAGGTCGGGCCACGCGGCGATAATTCGCGTGAGATTTGCGGAAAGTGTGCGGGAATTTGTGCCGCGCGTTTGAGAAATCTGCGATTTTTTGCGACTTCTGGTGCCAGGCGCAATAGAGCAGGTGAATTTTGAACAGGTAAACAGGAGAGCAAATTCGAAGGGATCGTTAGAGGGGCTGTCGCCGAAGCGAGTCGGCCATCCTGCCGTCACCTGATGAACTGATCCCGGCGACGCTGCTTTCTACACTCCAAGCCACCGACGGTATGGGGCTTGGAGAATTCAAAAAGCCCACGGCGCGGAGATGTAGCGCCGCGAACCATATTTCCACTGAGGCAAAGGCATTATGACAGAATCAGATCCGTTGGCGGGCCTTCGAGAGCGCATTGATCAACTTGATCATAATATTGTTGAATTGCTTAATGCGCGGGCACGCATTGTTGTGGATATCGGCAAAATTAAACAGCAATCCAATGCGCCGATCTATGCGCCTGATCGGGAAAAAATTGTTTTGGAGCGGATTCGCAAGGCTAATAAAAGCGTCGGCGGCCCGCTTCCGGATTCGTGCCTGGAGGCCATTTACCGAGAATTAATGTCCGGCAGTTTTTCCTTGGAAAAGCCTTTACGCATC
Source organism: Planctomycetota bacterium (assembly GCA_021818565.1). Lineage (GTDB taxonomy): Bacteria > Planctomycetota > Phycisphaerae > WQYP01 > WQYP01 > JAMDCX01. The sequence continues at coordinate 2,263 of JAKATV010000087.1, read as the reverse complement.
GCTTATTTAGGCCCCAAGGGAAGCTTTTCACATTTGGCGTCGGTTAAAAAGTTCGGTTCGTCGGTGGACCACGAACCGGTGGCCGACATAGCCGCCGTGTTTGATGAAGTGGCGCGCGGCCACGCGGATATGGGGTTGGCTCCGATTGAAAATTCCACCATTGGCGGCATTGTGGAAACGATGGACGCGTTTATTGAACATCCGCACGTCACGATTGTCGCGGAAATGCAGATTATTGTGCATCACCATCTTTTGGCGTTGTGTGAACCGGCGGAAGTGAAAATAATTTACAGCAAACCTGAAGTACTGAATCAGTGCCGGCGCTGGCTCAATGCCACCATGCCGGATGTGCAACGTCTGCCGGTAGCGTCCAGCAGCAAGGCCGCCGAGTTGGCCGCGGCGGAAACGCATGCCGCGGCAATCGGTTCATCGCTGGCGGCGGAGCTTTATACCCTCAAAACACTTTTTTCCAACATTGAGGACAATGCCAATAATGTCACGCGGTTTCTGGTCATCGGCCGACAGCCCCCCCGCCGCAGCGGTGATGACAAGACCTCTATTATTTTCACCACCGCCCACAAATCCGGAGCGCTGGTGGATGTATTAGATGTGTTCCGCAAGCACGGAATTAATCTTACCAATATCGATACGCGGCCAAGCCAGAAGCGGAATTTTGAATATTATTTCTTCACGGATCTGGTCGGCCACAGTGAAGACCCGGCGGTTAAAATAGCCTTGGAGGAAGTGCGTTCACATTGTCTGCATCTGGCGATTCTCGGGAGTTTCCCCCGCGCCGTGGAGACGCTGTAAACCTGCGGGCACGGTAATTTTCAGGCGGGGTCGAAATAACACTTTACTGCGGCGCGGGCAGGTCGCGGATAAATTCCACCAGATTCGCCAGCGATGGACTTGTTGCGCTGCGCACGTAAAATCCGCTGGTGGCTGTACCCATGCACAGCGATTCCGCCAGATTCAGACCTAAAAGCCGGCCCGCCACAAATCCGGCGTTGAAATGATCACCGGCCCCAGTGCTGATTTTCGGGTGTTTAACGAATGGGCCGGCAAAAGAGGCCGAGCCATTGGCATCGGCGGCGGCACCTCCGGAGCGCGGGTGGATCACAACGGTCCCAAGGTCCATTTTCTTTCTTATTGCAACGGCGAGCGCTTCGATTTCCTTTTCAGGATCAGCGGAGACCGGCAGGTCCAATGCGGCCGCCACCTGCGTGGCTTCTTTTAGATTCAAACCCAGAATGACATGCATAAAAGGCTTAAAAACCGCCAAAACGTCCAGCCCTGTGCGCAGGTCTTGGCGTGTGCGCTTTTCCGGATCAGCAAGATCCACAAATAAAGTTCTCTCACCCGGCGGAACCTCCGGCAGCACATCAGCGGCCAAGCGTCGCCAGATATCATTCATATAAGGCAACATGGTCCAGTTCACCGTTCCTATGAGCCGCGATGAGGCCACGAGGCTGACCATTTCATCAATGCCGATGCGGGACACCAGGGTGTCCCAGGTGATCTCAGCGGTGGGCGTGAGTTTGCCGAGCATAATTTTTCCGTCATCAAATTCCAGCGCATCCGTGTGGCACGCCTCCGCGATACTCAGGACTCGGGCGTGCTTGGCAAGTTCATGGAATACCGGATGAATATCGGGATACCCCAGGCTGCCGATGCAGGTAACTCCCAGTCCGATGGCCGCCAGAGCGTTGGCCATAATCGGGCCGTTGCCGCCGAGCTTCTGCAATTTTACAACCACTTCAATGTTGGCACTTTGCCCCCGGGCTTCACGGATGCGGTTGGCGAATCCTTCGATGGTGGTGAGGCGATCAAACTCACCGGCGCTGGCGCGTTTATCGACAACCTGAGCAATTTCATCGACAAAACCATCCAGGCCGATCACCGCGCCGATGGACGCAACGTCCGCCTTGGAGAGTTTACCTGACACCGCAAGACAGATCGCCGCACGTGTTGTATCCGCCATAACTTCTCCACCGAATAAATATTACAAGTCCGTGAACTGCATTAATTCAATTTTTTCGTGGTGTTCCGGCAGGGCCACCGCCGCATATTCCCCCAAGCCCAACTCGGACATCATCCGCCGCACGGCCGCGGGGTCATACGTGCCGGCCAAGTCCATTAAATCCCAGAAAATGCTGCCCGTTGACCGCGTGTTTTCCAGGGGAGCAATGGCCTGCTTAAAGGCTTGAATCAGCCCGGAATAATTTTCAAAGACACCGGACTTCTCCGCCCAGGTGCATACCGG
>JAKATV010000352.1 GCA_021818565.1 Planctomycetota bacterium | reverse complement strand
CCGCATGGATTTTCTCCAGCGGCAAGGATACCGCGGCCAGAGAATCAAACGTAAATTTAGGGAAGACTTTGATCAGCAGCAAATGTTCGGAGCCGTTGCCTGCTTGAATGTAGTAATAGCCCGCCGTGGCCGGAGTAGTCGGTCGTTGGGATAACAGGGTTGGCAAATCCGGAGTCACGACGGGCTTGGCAATCGGCTGTCTTAGGGCCTGAAGCCAGGATTCGCTGAGCATTCGAACAAAGCCGGTAGTTTGTACGCTGGGTGTTTGTGCAGCCAGAAGCCGCAAAAATCGCTGTATGCGCGTGTGGCCAAAGAGCGACATCGGGATATCAGGTTTTTCTCCCCAGACTGTAGCTAATTGCGCCAGTGACTGGGCACCATTGGCTGCCGCCCGCAGGTCAGGCCAAGTTGCAAATAAGAGAGCTTGATTGCCAAGCTTTTTTAACGGCACGTGGCTGTCCACGGATTTAACATACTTTGGCAACTTTCGAAGTGACGCGGTAACGGCATTTGCTGCGGCAATCCATTGGCTGCTCGCCGGTGGATGGGCCGGATTTCGCGCTTTAATGACGATATAGGCCGCCTCATTTTCGGGAAATTGCTTAATAAATTGGAGATATTGGTGGAAGAACGCGACGTGCGAGGAAAAAAGCTTGTTTTGATCCGTGGAAATTCGCAGGCGGGTGCACGCCAGAAAAGCACTGATTGCCGCGAGCAACAATGCTATGCCCAGCACCGTGCGCGGGTACCGGGTGAGCCGCAACGTGTCCTTCAGAACTCTTCGATGTATTGGACCCATAAATAATACGCAACGCGGCCCACTATCCGCCAGGTGTTACAGCAACAACCGCGGGAGTAACGTCTGCTAAGCCTTCACAACGTTTTTTGCCAACCCCAATACGGTATCCCACGCGGTGCCGGGGAATTTCTGTGTATCGGCCAAGACTTCCTGCATGGCTTGCAGGAACCAGTCCATATCCTGTTTGGTGGCCACCAGCGGCGGCAGAAATTTGATCACCTCGGTATGGTAACCCGCCACCTGCGTAAGTATATGGTGCTTTTTCAGCAGCGGAATAATAATCATCTGCCCAAAGACGCCGAAGTTAAGTTTATGAAGCATGTCCCATGCCAGGCGGAGTTTCAAGGAATTCTCCGGACGGGCGAAATCAATGCCGAACATCAACCCTTTGCCGCGGACTTCCGTCACAAATGGGCAGTTTTTTCCGATTTCCGCCAGGCGAGTCATGGTGTAGCGCCCCAGTTCATCGGCATTTTCCACGAGTTTGTCTTCTTCAATAACCTGTATGCTCGCCAATGCCGCCGCCATGGCCAGATCATTTTGGCCGAAGGTGTTGGAATGCACGACACAGCGTTCCATGGAATTAAAAACCGCATCCATAATGCGGGGCCGCGTGATCACCGCACCCACGGGAACAAAACCGCCGGATAGCCCTTTGGCCACACAGATAATATCCGGTTCTACCTCCGGCCAATGCTGAAAGCAAAACCATTTTCCCGTGCGGCCCATGCCGGATTGTACTTCGTCCACCACCAATAAAGTGCCGGCCTTGCGGCACAGGCGTTGGGCTTCAGCCAAATAGCCATCGGCGACAAGTTCGCAACTTTTTCCCTGAATGGGTTCAAGAATAAAGGCCGCGGCATCCTGTTTGGCCAAGGCTTTTTCCAGTGAAACCAGATCGTTAAATGGAACCGCCTCGGTATGCGGCAGCAGATCGCCGAAGCGCTCCCGGAAAAACTCGGCACCGTTGATGGCCAGCGATCCGGTGGTCAGCCCGTGAAAAGCATGTTCGCAGTAAATGATTTTTTGCCGGCCCGTGGCACAACGGGAAAATTTTATCGCGGTCTCCACGGTTTCCGTGCCGCTGTTGCAGAAAAATACGCGGTCCAAACCGTCTGGGGTATGCCGCACCAGAGCCTCTGCGGCTAAACCGCTTAAAATGCTGCAATCCATGCGCACCAGATTGGGGCTTTGCGCATCGAGTACTTGCCGCAGCACCTGGCGCACTTTGGGATGATTCCGCCCGAGCATAAATACGCCCCAGCCGGTCAACAAATCCAGATATTTCGTGCCCGCACCATCCCATAAATAACACCCCTCCCCGCGAGTGTAATTGCGGTCAAAGCCAATAGTCTTAAGCATTTTTACGAAAGTCGGGTTGATATGATCCGTGTGCAGGTCATATTGCGTTCCACGATGCTGTTCCACCCAAGCGATAAAATCTTCATGCATTATCAATATCCTTCATGCCGTACCGGGAGGCTATCCCGGCCATTACCCGGACAAACTCCAAGCAGCGAATTATACGCCCCGCAGTGGAAAAATGAAAAATTGCGCAGCGATATCAGGTTTCTTGCGCTGAGGCTGTAAGCGTGCCTCACGGCCAATCCGGCGATTACTCAGACAGAGCACTAGGGTTAGATTCCTATTGGCTGGCGGCCCATAGTGTTAATGCGGCCCCGGTTGCGGCGGCGATCAAAATCCCCAGGCGCATTAACCACATGCGGCGGGCGAATTGCTTTTGCCTATTCGGCGATTCGGCCAGTGCGGCCAGCAGGTCCACCCGGTTTTGCGTGCTCGGATGCATCCATCCCGCGCGATCGCGCGGCCGATTGGCGATACCCACCAACATTGTCAGGCTTTCAGAAAAAATTCTTGCTCCGGCCTGATATGGCGTTTCCTGCGTGATCATGGCAAGTTCATCCGTGCGCGGCGGATCAACGACGGTGTCCTCGGGAGGTAGGTATTCCGCCGCAGATGCCACCGGCACTTGGAAGGTGGCTCCGACGCGATCGGCAATATGCCGTGCGGCAAACCAGTCCGCCTGGTGTTCGCATAATCGGCTTACCTGAGAAAAACCGAAGACCAGCAGCAGTCCCACAATTGAAAAATTCAGCAGCATGGCGGCGTTATCGCTTAATGACCAGTAATTTCCCGCCCAGAGAGATATTCCCGTGCCCAATAGATCGGCGGCGGTAAAGGTCAGCAGGTACCACCAGATATGCCGATGGTATCCATGCCCTACTTCATGGGCAAAGACGGCTTCCACCTGTTGCGGTTCCAGACGTTCCAGAAGCAGGTCCGTAAGCAGAAAATACCGGCACCAGGGCAGCAATCCCAGGATCGCCGCGTTGGGAATGCGGTAATAGGTGTTCCATATTCGTATATCCATGAATCCAACTTTGTTACGGCGGGATAAATCTTCCAGGCGTGTGCGCAGCGGTCCGGATGGAAGCCGGGTGGTGCGCCAATAACGCACGATGATCGCCGGCAAAACCAGAAATAGAATTATCGCGGGCAACAATGACGCGATTTCCGACCAATTCCCCAGATTCAGATGTTCCAATAGCGCGGTAAATGGAATCGTCAGCAGATCAAACCCCAACAGCACCACCAGCAAGGACATGCCATGGCGGAATTGCATGTTGACGTATTGCATGCGGGATGGAAGGGCGTGCGTTGGTACATCATCATCCGGTTGGGAAAGTTCCCCGAGGTTGTGAATCCGCACTTCCAGCGGATATTCCAGATACCATATCATCAGCCATGTCACCACCGGAGCGATCAGCCAGATCACGGATGACAGCATCGGAATATGGTGCGCATTCCAATGGTACTTAACCAGGTAGCCGAACCCGAATAACCACAAATCCGCAGCCAGCAACATGATGTTAAATGCGGTCAGACGGCGGAGCGTTTTTTGAATTGCGCCGGCGGCCTCAAAAGTTGAGGTACGGCCGTTA
>JAKATV010000302.1 GCA_021818565.1 Planctomycetota bacterium | reverse complement strand
GGCGGCACATCGGTATTGATGCGCGCGCCAAACATGTGGGCATTCTATTGGGGCCGGGGTTGAACGTTCTTCGCCAACCGCAAAATGGTCGCAGCATGGAATACATTGGAGGCGAGGATCCATTTCTGGCTTCGCAGATGGTTGTGCCTTACATCAAGGGCCTGCAGGCGGAGGATGTGGCAGCGTGCTGCAAACACTTTGTGGGCAATGAAATCGAAACCATGCGACCATGGATCAACTGCATTATCAGTCGGCGGGCCTTGGAGGAAATTTATCTTCCCCCGTTCAGGGCGGCCGTGCGGCAGGGACACGCCTGGTCGTTGATGACCGCAGCTAACCGGATCAATGGCCATTATGCGGGAGCTAACGCCTTTAACCTTACCACGGTTCTGCGCAAACAATGGGGATTTCAGGGGATGGTGATGACTGACTGGTGCGGCGTGTATAACACGCTGCACAGCCTGAAAGCAGGGTTGAATCTGGAAATGCCCGCCGCGCGTGCATATTCTCTACCGAAGATTACCCGCCTGTTAAATCAGCACAGGATAACCGTTGCATTAATCAACGAGCGTGTGCGTCCGATTCTGCGCATGATTGTGGCCATGGGCTTCAATGATCCGAACAATCCATTTAATCACCGCAAGGCGAGCACTGCGGGTGATGGCGCAGTGGTAAATCGAATAGCGGCTGAGGGAACGGTGTTGCTGAAAAATCAGGATCACGTCCTGCCGCTGAATCCTTCCCATCGCATGAACGTGGTATTCATCGCCCCCTGGGCCACACGGGTGGTTACGGGCGGCGGTGGCAGTTCTCATGTTACCCCGGCGGTAAAACCGCTGACACTATTTAACGCAGTGCGACAGGTAGCCGGACCGAATGTTCATCTCGCTGCTGTGCCGTGGAGTGACACCTATAAGCAATATTGGGGCCAAGGGGCGTTGACCACTCCCGATGGCAAGCCAGGAGTGGTGGCTGATTACTATGCCAATGGCAAATTTGGCGGAAAGCCGACGCAAATTATCCAGCGGAATATTTCGCTGGAAGCAACGCCAGAATTTAACGGCAACCCATCTAGCTCTTCGAAAAGCAGTCGCGCTGCTAATTTAATGCAGGGGATTTTCGCGACAACCCACCAGGCCAGCACCGGCAAAGCTCCCGTCAGCGTGGTCTGGAAGGCGGCGATTCATCCCGACCGTACCGGCAAGTACAGTTTTATCTGTGCGGTTAATGGTTCGGGTGAGGTGTATCTGGATGGTCGCCGGATTATTGATTTGTGGATTCCCGTCTGGCAAAACCCCGTGCATCCGCTCAAAGGAGCCTTGACCACCGTGCATTTACGCGGTGGTAAAACGTATCAGGTGCGTGTGGTGTACCGCAGTTTTGTAAATAAACCGGCCGTCATCGGCTTTGGCTGGATGCCGCGGAAAAGCGTGCATCTGTTTACGCCGGCCCAACGCATGTTAATCCGTCATGCTGATGATGTTATTGCCTGCATGGGATTCAACCAGACTATCCAGCGGGAACAGGCGGACCGTCCGTACAATCTCACCGGCCCGCAAAATGAATATTTGCGAGAGGCTGCCATGCTGAATGCACACACCATCGCCGTGGTTTATGCCGGAGCCGGTGTGGGCATGGAAAAATGGATACACCATGTTGCAGGTTTGCTGTGGGGATGGTATCCGGGGCAGACTGGCAATATCAGTATCGCCAAAATCATTTTTGGACACATTGATCCCAGCGGTCACCTGCCGGATACCTTCAGTCGGCACTGGCGCAATGAAGCGGTGTATCATCATTTTCCGGGCTATCCGGGCGTGTTTAATCATCGCTGGAAGGCCGAGCCGGCTTATGCGGGTTTCCCCAGCGGAGCCGGTGCGCGATGCAAATTTGTGGAGGGGATTTATATCGGCTATCGCTGGTATGACTACAAGCACATCCGCCCGTTGTTTCCATTTGGATTTGGACTTTCGTACACCACATTTTCACTTCGTCATTTGACAGTAAGTTCCGTTGGAACCGGTCCGCAACGGATGATCACCGTTCATGTAACGGTAACCAACACCGGTCCACGCGCCGGTGCCGAGGTCGTGCAGTTATATGTGCATCCGCCGCAGGGTGGAAAAGTGAATCGCGTGGTTCAAAAGCTGGAGGGTTTTCAGCGCGTGGAACTGAATACCGGGCAAAGTCGCACTGTGGCGATGTCGTTGAATTGGAAGGCATTTGCCACCTACGACAGTGCGACGAATGCATGGGTGGTACCGCCGGGTGCCTACACCGTGGCAGTGGGAACCTCCAGCCGAAATGAACCATTGCATGGTGTGGTGATGTGGTAATATTGACTTACATTTGACGAACTGCAAAAGCGTGACAGCACCAAATATTTTATGGAGTACATTGATGTATAGCGAGCACAGCAATAAAACCAATGATGCGATTTCGATAACAGATTCGGCTGGCAATGATCCGGTCTCACGCCGCACGTTTCTCGCCAGCACTGCGGTTGCTGCCGTGGCGACGCCTGGAGCATTGCAATCCGCTCGACGAGCGACCGCGCCACGCTGGATATGGGACAGCCACGCTGGACCGGTCAATACGTGGATGTGTTTTCGCCACACGTTGAATCTTACCTCCGCACCAAAACACGCCATCGCCACCATCGCGGTTGATTCAAAGTACTGGCTTTGGATTAATGGCAGGTTGGCCCTGTTTGAAGGTGGACTCAAGCGTGGTCCGCGACCGGGTGAAACATATTATGATCAACTGGATTTATCACGTTTTCTCACTGCCGGGAAAAACGCGATCGCCATCTTGGTATGGTACTGGGGGAAAAGCGGATTTTCGCATGTCAGCAGCGGTCAAGGCGGACTTTATTTTAACGCCAATATCGATGGCATAAAAATAATCAGCAATCGTCATTGGAAGGCCCTGGCCCATCCGGCCTATGGCCCGAGCGAGCCGCCGTCTCCCAACTACCGGCTGTCAGAATGGAATGTCCACTTTGATGCCCGCAAGGATATTCCGGATTGGACCCACGCGAACTTCAACGATTCTGCGTGGCCATCGGCCATAGAAAAGGGTATCGCCGGGGATAAGCCGTGGGGGCCACTCAAGCCGCGACCGGTTGCGTTCTGGAAACATGGCGGCATCCGGCCTTACGTCAATGACCATGAGATTAAGGCATTAAAATTCGGAGAATCCCTGCATTTTCCGGTGCTGTCCATTTTGAATCAATCTAAATTACCCAAGACTCTCAAGGGATCTCGCGTTTGGTGCCAACTGCCTTATGATGCGCAGGTCACGCCTTATCTCAAAGTCGACGCACCAGCCGGATTGGTGGTCGACATTCGTACCGATCGCTATTTTCCGGGTGCCAATTCCGTGCGTTCGCAGTACGTTACCACCTCAGGTGTGCAGGAATTCGAATCTCTGGGCTGGATGAGCGGCGAGCATGTTGTTTACAGTTTTCCGCCGGGTGTCAGGATTTTGCAATTAGGCTATAGGGAAAGTGGTTACAACTGTGCGTTTGCAGGCCATTTTACCAGTTCTGATCCTGCCCTGAATAAGCTTTGGAACCGGGCACAACGGACGCTCTACGTCAACATGCGTGATAACTATTCAGATTGCCCCGATCGTGAGCGTGGCCTGTGGTGGGGCGATGTCGTTATTGATCTGGGCCAGACTTTTTATTCACTGGATCGGCGCGCTGATCGACTGCTCAAAAAGGCCATCGACAATCTGGTGGGGTGGCAGGAGCCGGCAACCGGCGTGCTTTACGCACCGGTGCCATCGCTCTATACGCAAAATGAGTTGCCCAGTCAGATGCTTGCAAGTATCGGGTGGTATGGCTTCTGGACTTATTACCTGCATACCGGTGATGCCGCCACCATTCGCAACGCATATTCGCATGTGCGTCGATACTTGAGTCTTTATCCGATAGGAGCGGATGGCTTGGCCCCGCATCGGCATGGTGGCTGGCCATGGTATGACTGGGGAAAAAATATCGACGGACGTCTATTGGACAATACCTGGCTTTATCTGGCCTTAAAGTCGGCGGTTCAGATGGCCAAACTAACCGGTCATTATGCCGATATTCCTGCTTATCAACATGCCATGCATAGCATCGCCTCGCACTTTAACACGGCCTACTGGAATGGCACGGCCTATCGCAGCAGGGATTACAAAGGTCAGACGGACGACCGTGGCAATGCCATGGCCATTCTCTGTGGTTTTGCGAAAGAGCCGCAGTTTCCATCGCTGCTGAAGGTGTTGCAAACCCAAATGCATGCCAGCCCTTATATGGAAAAATATGTTCTGGAATCGCTATTTCACATGAACCAGCCCAATGCGGCCATCGCCCGGATGAAAAAGCGTTACGCCCGTTTTTTATCCTTACCAATCTCTACACTTCCAGAAAGATGGGACTGCGATGGATATAACGGATCGTATAATCATGGATGGTCCGGAGGACCGCTGACGCTCATGTCACAAAAAATGGCGGGTATCTCGCCAGTGGCTCCCGGCTGCATCGAATGTCAGATTCTGCCCCAGCCTGGCAATGTCAAACACATTTCCGCATCCATGCTCGCCACCCATGGCTTGATTTCCGTTGACCTCAACAATAGCCATGATCATTTTGAAATGTCTATTGATCTACCGTCCCCCATTAGAGCGTTAGCCGGTGTTCCGGTGCGAAGCCGATCATGGCGATCAATTTCCATCAACGGAGAATCGGTTAATCTTCATCGCGGTCGGGGAATCCAAGCCAGTCGACAATGGCAATATCAAGGCCAAAGCAGAGGTTTTCATCTCTTCGCGTTGCCGCCGGGAAAATATGTGTGTACCGCAGTTACGTAAAATAATAGTATATGAATATGATTATCGGTGCCGTTCAATTCGTTTAAACTGACGTTTAAATAAAGCAAGCAAATGATGGCTGCTATGTGCCGCCAGTAATCTCGGAGTAACATTGATGTCGAAAATGGTTAATTTAGTTCTTTTCAGGGTTCTTTTTTCCGTGGCTGTATGCGCCGTAGCGACGGCTACCTGCAGTGCAAAGAATCTTCCGCCACCGCGAATGCGGTATCTTGATAATGGAAGATTGCGGATTGGGATTAATTTGGCCATGGGCGGCGCAATAACCTATCTGGCTCAATCCCGGAGCCGGATTAATATGATTAATCATGTTGACCTGGGGCGTGAAATCCAGATGTCGGACTACTCCGGTCCGGTTCCATACATTCCACCCGGGCGAAAGATTCGGTCTTACTGGCGAATGTTGGGCTGGAACCCCGTTCAGGCTGGCGATGCGTTTAAAAATCCATCGCGAGTAGTCTATTTTAAAGATGATGGCCACAGTCTGGTGGTACGGTCCATTCCCATGATCTGGCCACTCGATAATCAGCCGGCGCGTTGCAGTTTTCAGACGCACATAACGTTGCAAGGAGATACAGTTCATGTCCGGTGCCGCATGGTGGTATTCAGAAAAGATTTAAAACAGTATTCAGCCCGTCCCCAGGAATGCCCGGCTATTTATACTGTTGGGAAATTCTGGCGGCTTGTGACATACACCGGTAGTAGGCCGTTTACCAGCGCGCCGGTGACGATGCTGGATCCACCCGCTGTTCTTAAGAGAAAAATGCAGGTTTTTGCAGGCAGCCGGAAAGGTGATCCGTGGATTGCGTTTAATGCCACGGAAAACTGGGCCGCTCTGGTCAATAATGCTGGATTTGGCCTAGGGATATGGGCACCGCATGATTACCGATTTTCTGGTGGCTTTTACGGTTTAGTCCACGGTACCGGCGGTCCGACAGACAGCCAGGCTGGGTATATTGCACCGAATTTCTTCGATATTATTGACCATAATATTGTCTATCAATATCGCTACGTGTTAATTGTCGGATCAGTCGGACGCATTAGATCCTGGGTGTATAAACACGCACCACGTTCTGTGTTACCCGGATGGAATTTTACGCATGATCGTCAGCACTGGATGTATGTCAATGCGCATGATACGGGTTGGCCCATAAAAGGATGCTTGAATGTGTCCTTGGCAGGGCGTGATCCGCAACTCATCAGCCCTCTATGCTTCTGGCGGGCGAAGAAGGCTCCGGTGTTGTATATGGATGCCGCATACAAAACAACCAAAAAATACGGCACCATCTGGTGGCGTCGGTTTCACCACACCCGATTTTCACCATCCTGCCGTGTGACTTTTCCAATTCAGGCAGATGGTCGTTATCATCGTTACGCAATCCGTCTGGCCAACCAGAAAACCTACCACGGTGCGATCAGCCAGCTTCGCATTGATCCGATTATCAATGGCCAGCAAGGCGCATGGGTTAAAATACGCTCCATTGGATTTGCACGCTGAGAATCTCGATTGTAACGTGGTTATTGCGGTATGCTGTAGGCAGCGCGGCAAAGCATACCACGAACGAGCTTGTGCGGTCGGCGTCGCTCGAAGTCGCGCCCACCGCGCCCGATCCGTCATTCGCTGCCCCTTTAATCGCCGGAGTTTTATTGCCCATCGGGATCAAACGCCGTCCCCGATAACAATGCTCAACATCTTCTCGATATGCGTCGCCTTGTCCTACTCCTGAAACAGGCCGTGCCACTTAGTATTCATAGCCTTGTTGGACCCAGTAATGCCAATCCTCTATCGCTTGCAAGGTGGCTTCGTCCGTGCCTGATGCGGGCTTCAGCTGCGCCAGTGGAACGGCCAATTGGCTTTTGACTTCCCAGCGGGTCATGACAAATATCTCATGCTCGCAATCATCCGCGTCAGCCAACGCCGTGACCTCAATTTCGTCGCCCTTTTTCAGGGGCGATGTAGCGCGTTGAGCATTGCACGTGGCGGTAAATGGGAATTTCATTACATCATCGAGATAATAATACCAGCTCATCGCCACTTCTTCAGGGCCATTGGCATCAACCACAATTTCCGTGTGAATCCGATCTTCACGTTCTTGAGATTTTGCTTTCGCCATAACGCACTCCTATGTTGCTCACCGTGATCGTGCGGAAAACCAAAAACTAAAAACCATTCTGCCTCCTCGAAATCATAATCGGCATGAATGATAACGGAAGATTTAGGGCTGGGCGAGGGAGGGAGTGGTTTTTAGTGTTCAGTGTTCAGAGGGTGGGGGACGGCGGGAAATCACCACGAGTGCGAACCGCAAAGAAACACAAGAACGCAAAGGGGAGGTGACGACGACCACGACGGTATTCACCACGAGGTAGCGGAGGTGAACGGAGGAAACGACGACGAGTAGCCACAGATCACGGAGATGCGATGCGATGACGACCACGACGGTATTTACCACAACGGCACAACGACACAAAGATGCGACGAGGGAGCGGCGGTTGGCCACAGAGGGCACAGAGTTTGGAAGACGACGAGGGGATTTGAACCGTGAGGTGGCGGAGGTGTGCGTTTTCGCTCAATGAAATCATGAGTTATGGATAATGAGTAGAACAATAAGGCGCTACGCTTCAACGAGAAACGAGCGACGAGTAGCCACAGAGGCCACGGCGCGGCTCCGCCGCAATCAAAATGTCTTATCCACAGATTTCTCCGATTTCACAGATTCTTGAATCGCGCAGAGAGTAGCAAGCCTGCGGCGAGAAGCGAGGAAACGACGACGAGTAGCCACAGATCACGGAGATGCGACGCGATTACGTCCACGACGGTATTTACCACAACGGCACAACGACACAAAGATGCGACGAGGGAGCGGCGGTTAGCCACAGAGGGCACAGAGGGCACAGAGTTTGGAATACGACGAGGGGATTTGAACCATGAGGTGGCGGAGGTGTGCGGAGGAAACGACGACGAGTAGCCACAGAGGCCACGGCGCGGCTCCGCCGCAACCAAAATGTCTTATCCACAGATTTCTCCGATTTCACAGATTCTTGAATCGCGCAAAGAGTACCAAGCCTGCGGCGAGAAGCGAAGCCGCAGGGCCTGCGATTCAAAATGCTTTCGTTCGCCGCGACCATAAGCTCCACCGCATAATCGCAATGTTCTCAACGCACAGATTTCAGTCCTTTAACCCCTGGGTGCAAAACGAATACGAGTTACCTCACCGGTTACAGCCGATCTTGTTGCAAAAATCACCTAAGCCGTTGTGCGACTTTAATGTTAATGTTTATTGTTTGCCGTCTGCGGCAGTTGTCAACCAGGAGTTGACAACTGAACTCTCCGCCAATTCGCTCTCCGCGAAAATCGCTTTCAGATGCTTGGCAATGTTTTGTTTGCTGGTTTGAAATAATTCGGCCATGCCCGCCTGCGAGATCCATAGTGTTTCCGCCGCAAAGCGGCACTCCACGCGGGTTTGACCATCCTCCGTCTGATACAGCAGAAATTCGCCCCGCATGGGGCCGGAATCCGGTTCTGGGCCGGTGGGGGCGGGGTCAGGAACGGAGGGTGGTTGGGGGTTATGGTTCATTATTATATCCAGTTGCGAGTTTCCGGTTTTCAGTATCCAGTTTTCAGGAGACAGGAGTCAGGAGGCAGAATTCAGGGGGGCTGGCGGTTGAGGATGCTGCGTTCGTAGGCGGTCAGAAGTTTGCTTACTTCGGTTGCCAGTTCGGTCAGCGTGTTACCCTCGTGATATTGCAGGTCGTGCGAAAGAATCGGGTAATAGCGGCATTCTTCCAGCGATGCTTGGGCGATATTTAAAAATCGGGCTTTGTCGGGCAATCCTTTGCGGCGAAAACCTTCAGCAACGTTCGCCGGGATGGACACCGCCGCCCGGCGGAACTGGCTGCTTAGGCCATAGATCTCATGTTTGGGAATCTGCCTTGCGGCGACATTTTTTTCCGCCCGTCCTCACCCAACCCCTTTTTCCACCCGCGAATAGAATAACGCCACGGCCTCTTTGCGTTCTTCCGGCGTGAGTCCGGCGGACACGTTATTCTGTCTAAGCCACTACGGTTAAATGTTATCCCTGGTCTGAATTGAATTGCCGGGAAATTGGCTTTGCGGTGGCCGTGGATTGTAAATGTATGATTCACGGCTATTGCATTTTGGGAATTTAAAACGGCTGGTCCAGGCCGTGGACCAGGCGGGCGGCGCGGACGGTGTTTTTCAGGAGCATGGCGACGGTGACGGGGCCCACGCCGCCGGGGACTGGGGTGATCCATGAGGCTGTTTCGGATACCGCTTGAAAATCAACATCGCCGACGGTTTTCATGGCGCTATTGCCGGCGGCATCTGTCGTGGTAACCCGATTAATGCCAATGTCGATCACCACCGCACCGGGGCGGACATGGCGGGGTTGAATGAGTCCCGGTTTGCCCACGGCGACGACCAGAATTTCCGCGCGTTGGGTGTGCCGGACCAGATCGCGGGTGTGAATATGGCAGACGGTGACGGTGGCACCGCGTTCGGTAAGCAAAAGTGCGGCGGGGCGGCCGGCGATGCGGCTGGCCCCAACCACGGTAACCTCGGCCCCCTGCAACGGTACGCCGGTCGTGTCAATCAGGGCCACCGCCGCCAGAGCGGTGCAGGGCGCGATGATGGGGTGCCCATAGAGCACATTGCCGATATTAGCGGGGTTGACGCCTTCAACATCTTTTAATATGTCGATATGATATTGCGTCTGCTGCGTGTTAATGTGCGGCGGCAATGGCAGGTGTACCATGATGCCGGTAACACCCGGATCTTTGGCCAGCGCGGCCAGCTCGGCATCAAGTTCCGCCTGGGTGATCTGATCCGCAAGTTCATGAAGTTCATACTCCACGCCGGCCTGCGCAAAGGTGCGGGCCTGATTATCAGCATACACACGGGCGGCCGGGGAACTGCCGACAAGAATGGCGGCCAGGCGCACGGACCGATTCATCGCCTTGAGGGCTTGAACGTCGATGGAGACCTGCTCTCTGATTTGTGCAGCCAGTAATTTGCCGTCAATAATCCGGGCGGTCATGCCGTGTCCTCATTACGCCGGGTCATACAGGCAGGGGTCCACGCCGACGGTGCCAATCAGAGATTGAAGATAACCACTACGGCTGACTATGGCGAGTTGCTCCTGCGCTTTGGCCAGACGGGTCGAAAGTTGTAATTCCTCCAGACCGGTTTCATCACGGGTCTGCTCGATATAGGCTTTGAGATAGGCCACGTGCCGGGTCCATAGGTTGATATCCACCATTTGTTTAGCGGCCAGACGCTTTTTATACCAGTCACTGGACAGGACGTGATCGCGTGTGAACATGCGGCGGATGTCCGGGTGGCGAATATCTTTACCTTCAAATTGGCCATGGGCCATGATGTGCAAAATCGCCTGAATCGGCGGGCAGGCCTGCCGCACGGAGCCGTCCTCAAAATATTGCAACGCCACGCGCTGCTGCGTTTCGGCGATGTTCAGAACGCCGTCCACAAAGACATCAAGCCCCTGAAGCTCGGGCTTAAGAACGGCTTCGTCAAACACGCGGGCGGGGTTATCAAAAATGCGGCCCAGGAATGTCCGCATGAAGCGGGCGGTAACGCGATAGCCCAGGCGGCTGGCGGGAATTGTTTTTCCTTCGTATTCAAAATCTTCCATTTTCTCAAGGTATCCGCCCGCAATGAGAAACGCGGGGTTGCGTTCCTGCGGCTTGAGCCGGCACCAGAGTTCCGGAATCAGCAGGCTGATGTCATGGCCAAAGCGGCGTTTGGGTCCCGCGAATGCCGCAGCGGTGGAAAATCCAGCCAGACCCGTCAGCACGTAGCTGACTAAAGCGGCGTTAAGATCGGCGGTGGTTAGCAGGGCATTAAAAGGTCCTTTGGTTAAGGCCCCTTCACTACCGGCACCGGTGGTTGACGGGCTGGCTCCGGTAAGCGAGCAGATGAAATCCATAAACAGTTCAGGCAATTCCTGATAATGAATGGGATTGTAAGCGGCTAACGCCCGAATGCCCGCTTTGGTATCGGGCGGATTATTGCGCCGGCCCAAAAGTACCGCGTCAACCGGGAATACAATGGGCACATCCAAGGGTAGCGCTCTGGCCAGGCGGACCCCCATCTGGGCAAGGTAGGTTTCACGGGGGTGGGCCAAATCGGGCCGATACTGGAGATAGCGGGGATTTTTGCTGGGTTTTCCATCAACAATTCTTGGATGCGCGGAGGAAACAACGTATCCCCGCCCGCTGTTGCCGGCTTGCCGCAACAGTTGTTTCAGTGGTTCGGTATAGGCGTCAAATTCGGTAATTCGGTCAACGATTTGCCGAACCGCCGCGGTATCCAGGGGTTCATAGTTGGAAAGAAAATTATTACCCTTGGCCATATCTGATTCGGTTTGTTTATCTAAGCCGGGATAAACCGCATCATCGGGTCGCTGGAATAATCGCGTTTCAGTGTTGATTGTGAGCTTAACCGATGGGGCGTCCGAGGTGGTGATACGAAACGGCAATTGGCGGGCCGAAATGACGGTGGAAGCGGTGATGTCATCTTCCATCTGCACCTTGGCGGCCGGGAAAAAATCCTGACGGACTTTGAAGGTATTCCACGCCCCGTTGGGTAGCAGGCCCACGCGTAGATAGGTTCCGGCGGCCTTGCGGCCATCCATTTTAAGTTCATGACCCGGTTCGCCATTGATAATATCCACGGAAAAGTGATGCCGCCAATTATCACCCCATTCGGGCTGATACAGTCGCTTGATCAGAAATACCAAAGCCAGAATGTTGACGGGAATGGATGTCAGCCAGCGGTTGTATTCATCGGTGTAATCCGCACTGGGCGTAAGGAGTTTAATGACACTGCCCAGCGATCGTCGCGGGCTGAGAATCGGGCGGCTGGCCGTGACGGCGTAATCATGCGGCTGCTTTCCGGCGGCCCAGCGGACGGAATGATCTTTTTTTAAAATACCCTGGACTTCATTAAGATCCGCTTCAAGGTTGTTGATGTAAATCGGGCCGTAGATCATGTAATCCGCAAGGCTTTTGCTGATTTCGCTTTTACCGCCTCCGCTGACGGTGCAGGGTTTATGGCAAAAAGTTCCTTCAGCGGTGGTGACAACAATCCGGAACCTCTCGGAGCCGGGATGCTTATTGAGGAAGAGTTTCTCTCCGGAAGGCGTAACATATATTTTATCCGCCAGCAGGGGAATGTTGTGTTCAACGCCGGCCGTTTTCCATGTTATGAGGAGTTTATATAAATCCATGTGAACTTCATGGGGCAGATAAATAATTTCCGGATAGTGTTTATCAATGCCGTAGCCTTCCGGCATCACGGTCATGAGGCTGCCATAGTCCCGCATGACATCATCAAACGTTCGGCCGTTCCAGTATTTTTCACGGTGTGTGTATTCGGTGCCCAGGCTGTAACTGGCAAAGGCCACTGCTCCGCCGGCATGTTCCTCTTCCGCGTTGCCCAGAAGATTGGCGGCAAAGCTGATCTGGGTTTTCACTTCCTTTTTGCAGTAGCCGAAATAGTTGTCGGCAATCAGCGTGACCATCACGCCGGCGGCACTGCGGCAGGTAAGCTTGAACGCGGAGCCGCCGTTATACAGCTCATCCGGCGTTTTCCAGCACATGCCGTCGCGTTTTTGCCGATCCGTGGCATGATCCCAGTGGGGCAGGCCGAGTTGTTTTTTTGTGCATTGGGTAAGATGCGGGGCCAGTATTACGCAGCCGGTGTGGCCCGTCCAGTGTTCCACATCCAAGGCGGCATCATTTTCCGGCAACGCGGGGTCGCCGGCGTTACCAAAAATGGACTCGACGAAATCCAAGTTGCTGACCAGACTGCCGGGGGCGAAAAAATGAATTTCCATTCTCTTTTCCGGACTGACGCCCGGCACTTCCGGCACAACGATGGGCCGCAGCAGCAGAGAGCAGAAGACCGCTACGCCACCGGGCACATCCACGGTGTAAGGCAGGGTAAGCAAGTCCCGCGGGGGATTAAGCGCCTGTTGAAATAAGGCGGCGAAAACCGCGGGGGGCACAGCAATTTTGTCCGCCGGTACCGGTAATCCGCAATCCGTAACGTGGAAAGTTCCTTTGGTGGTGCGGCGGTCACTGCGTGGATTGTGGAGTACGCCGTTGCGCAGGCGGTAGCTGGACACGTAGGGGCTTTCAATATGATCGCCATGGCGGGGCAGCGATAGTTCCCGGGCGATGCCGGGGCGATTAAGGCTGAATGTTAATGCCGGCAGGCGTAACGGTTGGGGCAGCGGGCCAAGCTGACGGTTTAAAAATGCTTCTATGCGCTGATCCACGGGAACGCGATAGTCTTTAAGCAGTCGGCTCTTCTGGCGGAAGTTGGCCAATATGCCATCGGCTAATTCGTCCAGCGCTTCATCCTGCTGGTCTTCATTAATGGATGGCAGGCCCAAGGCTTTGAGTCGCAGACGAATGTACCCAGCCAAATTAGCGCGATGCGAGGCGGGGAATAAACTGGAATCCGGTTCTTTTACCAAGGTCATGGAAATAAGGCCTTTCAATCAACCCTCAAGTCAGGTACTGCTCTACACCGCCACGTGAATATAGTGCTCCGGGCAGCGCCTTGGCAAGTGAGGGCAAATTTAATTCACGGCCTCCGATTCGCCCGGCCCTGCGGGCGCAGGAAACTTACGCGGGTAAGCGGGCCAGGATTTTATGCGGCGGCTTAGCGCCGCAGCGCTGCCCACGGCCGCCAATGTAAACGGAAAGACCACCGCCCAGGGAAAAAGAATGCCCGGATGCAGGAGAAGCGGATACATGGATAACGCCACCGCCGGCGGATGGTACAATCGCAATACCGATAGCATAACAAGCGTCATTCCAGCAACAATAACCGCGAAGAATGGGCCGTGCACGGCAAGCGCCGCGCCTGCCCCCAGGGTGGCACCAAGCGTTGACCCCGCCACTACAGGAATCGGCTGGGCGATTGAGGCCGACGGCAGTAGAACCAATATGCTTAATGTGGCGGCGAAGGGCGGCACCAGCCAGATGGTGCGGTGGAGGGTGGATCCACCAGCTAAAAAATCCAACCCCGCCATCGCGCCCAGCATGGTGATAAACCAGAGAATTGACGCGAAACTAACCTCACTATCGGAACGCCAGTGAATCAGGGCCTGCTTGAAAAAATGTTGTTTTTTCATACCGTTCCTTATTTTGTAGTCTGCGACTTTGCCGGGAGCCGAACGCGGCGGTTTGTCCGCCGTTCGCAGCGGTTACGCCGTATTGTAGCAACCCGGTTCGGCGAGAAGCGAGTGGCGGCGGAGCATGGCAATTTAGCGGAATTAACGGTTATCAGCAATGTATCAGCAATGAAGCCTTATCGGTTATCATATTATGAGATTCCGACGATGGCCGGGATTTTGGAAGGTTCGTAGTCTGGAGAAAGTTTATGTCGGAGGGCGCGGCCCCTTTGCCGGATAAATCCAGTAATTTGCGTCAACCGGGTAGGCTAGTGCGATGGTTCACAAATCTGCGGTTGGGTTGGAAAATTCTGCGTGTTCGGATGGCCACTGATCGCACGGGTCAGCAGGCGGCGGCGATGACATATAACACGCTATTTAGCCTTTTGCCGGTGATGGTGCTGCTGCTGGTGGTGATGTCGCTGGTTCTGGCCAAGGATCAGATCCGTCATGAGGAAATGTCGTTTGTTCATCGACTGGGCTTAAATCAGTTGTCCAATCGCGGGGGGACGGGGGCGACTACCAAACCGCAATTTATTGTTGAAACAATTATCCGGCAGATTGATAAAATGCGGACGGTGCTGCGTTCGCCGGGGACCGGCGTGGTGGGGTTTATCACCCTGCTGTGGGCAGCGATCAGCTTGATGAACGTCATTGAAAATGCGTTCAACCACATTTACCGCGTAACGGAAAAGCGCCCCTGGCCGCGTAAATTTACGCTTTATTGGTGCGTGCTTTCGCTGGGGCCGCTGGCGGTGGCGGCGTCACTATTTGCCTCCGCCAAGTTTATTGCGCTGGCGGGATCACTGCATGTCGGTAGCGCGGCATTCGCGCCGATAGGCATTCTGGTGAATTATGCCGGTGACTGGGTTCTGATATTTGTTATCTATAAATTGATTCCCAATGCCAAAGTACAGTGGCGCTCGGCGGCCATTGGGGCTTTGGCGGCGACGTTATTGTGGGAAGCGGGGAAATACGGATTTGCATTTTATGTCCACGACGTGGCGGGTTATGGCAAATGGTACGGCAACCTGGGCCTGATTCCTCTGTTTATGTTATGGATTTTTCTAACCTGGAATTTCCTGCTTATCGGCTTGGAAGTGGCGTTTATTCAGCAATTTTTCCCGGTGCTTAAGCGGCGTTTTGTCATGAATCGAGGGCATACGACGACATTAACGGATAGCCGGTGGATTTTGCCGTTGGCCATTCTGATGGTGCATCGTTTTCATGAGGGGAAAAAGCTTACTGCCGAAGCCGCCGCCAATGAGTTGGGTCTGGCTTTGGAGCCGGCGGAGGAACTGCTTGCATCGCTGGCCAAAGCGGGCTTGATCCTGTCAATTGATTCGCAGCCCCGGCAATATGTTCTGGCGAAAGCGCCGGAAGCCATTACGGTTGAAGAACTTATGCAAGCCGGAGCGGATCGTTGTCATACGCTGTCCGATTCCATGGCCGGTTCGGACGAATCGCATGTGCTACGCCGTCCACGATTGCGTGAGTTTTACGACCTGGAATTGCAGTGGGGGAAAAAGCACACACTGGCCGAGTTGGCGGCCGCGACATAGGAGCCTTCCCCATGGCGAAATCGCAAGCAATTCCCATTGGCACGGGGTTATATATTGGTTTGATGAGTGGCACGAGTGTAGACGGTATTGATGCCGCGATTGTCCGCTTGCGCAGGGCCGGCGATGGGCTGAAGGCTTCGGTGCTGGCGCATCATCAGCAGGCGTGGCCGCGGGAATTGCGGAAGCGACTTCTGGCGGTAATGGCACCGGCCAAAACGGCCACCGCGGAAATTTGCGAACTCAACATGCTTACGGCTCGGGAATTCGCCGGAACTGTAAATAATATTCTGCAGAAGGCGGGCGTGGATAAATCAAAAATTATTGCCATCGGAAGTCATGGGCAGACGATTAGCCATCTTCCTCCATCATCACCGCTGCGCTCCGGCAGCACGCTGCAAATCGGCGACAACACGGTCATCGCCGCGCTGACTGGGATTTGCACAGTGGGTAATTTTCGCCCGGCGGATATGGCTCTTGGCGGCCAAGGTGCGCCGCTGGTTCCGCTGGTGGATAAGCTGCTTTTAACGCACAGCAGACGCACACGCTGTATTCAGAATCTGGGCGGTATCGCCAACGTGACCTATTTGCCGCCGCGCGGGGCAACGCGGGAAATAATGGCTTTTGACACCGGGCCGGCCAATATGCTCATGGACGCCTTTGTCACGCTCTCAACGGGGGGCAGGATGACGTATGATAAGGATGGGCGGTTGGCGGCGGCGGGGCGCATTTGCAAACCTCTGATGCGGAAGCTGGAGGCTATGCCGTATTTTCATTTGGCACCACCCAAATCAACAGGCCGTGAACTTTTTGGCGAACCTCTGGCCCGAGCCATGATGAAGCAATTTCGGTATGTCAGTTGCCCCGATCTACTGGCCACCGCTTTGGAACTTACAGCATGGAGCATTACAGAATCTTATCGCCAGTATTTGCCGCAACCGCCGCAGGAAGTCATCCTTTGCGGCGGCGGCGCGGAAAACCCGGTTTTAGTGGATCGTCTGCGTACTTATCTCACGATTCTTCAGTGCTACCAGGTGCGAAACATTTCTGAATATGGCATTATCAGCCAAGCCAAAGAGGCTCTATCTTTCGCGGTACTCGCCGCCCTGACGCTGCAACGCATTGCCGGCAATATCCCGGCTGCGACGGGAGCACAATATCCTGTTGTTCTGGGAAGCGTAGCGACGCCAACTGCCGGGCGCAAATGATCGTAACAGCGGTAATGAACTGGTGGGTTTGATGTGGCCCAGCGAATTGTAAGGCTGCTGATTTTCATAACAACGGACGTTTGGATGATTGTCAAACGGATGGATAACATGGAATTATGTCGATAAGTTTTGAAACTTTGGTCGTGAGCTCCCGACGGTGCATGAATAATCGTGTTGTGGCCCCGGTGCGCCGTGCAAAGGCGAGGGGTTCCAGTCCCGATGTATCGGGACAAATCTCGCCCCGGTAAAGGTCGTCGCGACCGGGGTGCTATCCCGAACGCTACTGGCGATCTCTGGGAAATCGGGACAGGTCCCAGCGGCGGCGGAAGTAATGAAGCTGCCGGGAGGAGCCCGATAGGGTGACATCCGTCGATTCTCAGGGCGGTCATAAACAAAGCAGCGCAGAAATGAAACGGTAATGGATTGCCGGACTGTGGATGTGGTTTGCGATTTGCCTTGCGTTGCGCCGCCGGCAGGTTAGAATTTGTGCGTTGAGATAATCGGCCTTTTGCAGAAGAACTTATGGTTGCGGTGAATGGAATAACCACAGAAACCAACTTGGCTGAGAAATATGGCCGCCGCAGTACCTCCATTTCCTCGGCTCCCTCCGTGGTTCACAAGACTGCCAATAGCGTTGTTTCTTTGCGTCGTCGTGGTGAAAACGGCATATCCGGCACGCAGCCCATGGTGGACAATCTCTATCAAGTCCCGATGGCTATCGGGATGGATTCCGTCACCGGCCTTTATTACGCCTGCGATCGCAATTACGATCCCTCGCTTGGCTGCTGGATAAATCAAGACCTCGCAGGTTATATCAATGGGGCAAATACATACCAATTTGTGATGAGCAATCCGGTGGGGTACGTCGATTCGTTCGGTTTGGCAAGGGGCCGTTTTCCCGATCCAGGTGCACCGAATTCCGTTGCCGAGCGAGTCGGACCTAATGGCAAAGTCGCCAGCCGCGCTTTCTACAACTCCAAAGGGCAGATGTACAATCGCCAGGACTACACGGGTGAGCCTCATGGCACAACGTCGACACCGCATGAACACGTGACGACCTTCAACGAGAATGGGCAGCCGAATGGCCGAGTCTGCAACGAATTAGACCCGAACACCGTCGATCAAACGCCGGGTTCAGGGGTGAAGGCCTCTCCCAAGGGCGGTTTGGCGAACGACGTCGAGGACATAGCAGGGGATATCAGCAAAACGTTTGAGACCGATATTCTGCTTCCTCTTCAGGTTACTATTCTTGAATTACAAATTGGTAACTCACCGCCGGCGGGAGGACCAAGCGGGGTCGTTTACCATTAGGCCGCATGAAACCGGAATGCATGGTCAACTGAAAGTGGTAACCATGTCCCGGAGCGGGCTGGCGCGGCGCAATGGACCGCACGGAATCTGCGGGCAGGGCGCACCGCAGTCAGGGCAGTCGGCTCAGTGTACCGCGGAATTAGGAAAAGTTTATGCAACACTGCCAAAATCCTGGCTGTGGGGCTCTATGGAGGCTTACCAAATGGATCTCATCGCCCACACTGAACTTGCAGAGATGGTCACACTAGGGGTGGTTCGCTTTATACGGAAGCTAAGCTACGTCCAAGAAGACCCCGCTCACAGTGAACTGGTGGTAGTTTCATACCCAGTGGCCCGTGCGGCACTCGACGCGGGGCTAGGAATATCACTGGGGTGGACACTAGCAGGTTCGCATTATCTGGCGCTCCGTCTCGACCGATCCAATCTGCCACACGACATCTTGCCGTTCGCTCCGCATGACGCCCCTATCTTCAACAGCAGCGACTTTTTCAACAGCCCGTTCGTGTTGACCGACGCCGCCGGGCTGAAGCAAAAGGCCGTGGGTTCCCTGACGAAATTCCAGCGATTCGCGTCTGCGGTACTGCGGGAAGCGTTGGTTGAGTCTGTGGAGTTCCGTATCCTGGCATGGGGAGAATACGATCCTGGTATGAAAAAAATTGAATGCGCCGTGGCGGGATTCATGGATGCCGTCGAGCCAGTTATCAGGGATGTCACGGACATTCCATCGACGCAAGTGATCGTGCGGCGGTAGTGGAGCAGTTTTGTGGCCCAGAAAGCGAAACGGGGACGGGATTCGTTATTTGAAATGGCAGCGGATTTAAGGGATCGTTGGAATGTGCTTGGTGCGGCGGTAGAATGGATGGCATTGTGAAGCTTGGGCGGGCGATCGTGGCCGCTGCACCGCACGATGAGTAATGAGTAAAAAGATGGTCGCAACGGCTGAAATAATTTTGGAATCAAAGCTGCACGGCAAGCGCCGCAGTACCTCCATTTCCTCGGCTCCCTCCGTGGTAAATAAATCTGCGGAATCTGAGAAATCTGTGGATGCCTTTGTGCCTTTGAGCCTCCGTGGTGAAAGCAACACGCTGGGCGGCGTAGCCAATCAGAGTTGGACCTTGGATAGCCAAGGCAACTGGTCATCGGTTACGACCAACGGCACCACGCAAACCAGAACCGCCAACGCACAGAATCAGATTACATCGATCTCCGGCTCGGCTACGCCGACGTATGATGCCAATGGGAATATGACCACGGATCAATCTGGCAACACGTATGTTTATAACGCGTGGAACCAGTTGGTGGCAGTGAAGAATTCCGCCGGGGCGGTGATTGCCCAATACACCTACGACGCGCGGGGGTACAGAATCAGCGAAACCTACCCACAAGGTGGCACGGGCATTCCTGCCGGTGAGATTAATTACATCTATTACGATTCATCGTGGCAGGCCATCGAAACCAGAACCAACGGCACGGCCAGCAGCAATGTCACCAGCCAGACGGTCTGGAGTGCAGCGTATGTCAACGCGGCCGTTTTGCAGGACACATACACTGCCGGAGTCATCCAACCCAACAGCCGCCTGTACTTCGAGCAGGATGCGAATTGGGACACCACAGCGGTGGTTGGCCTTGTCGGTGGAAATTGGCAAGTTGTTCAGCGCTTTACCTACTCGCCCTACGGCACCATCACAGTTCTGAATGCCGATTGGAGCACG
>JAKATV010000221.1 GCA_021818565.1 Planctomycetota bacterium | reverse complement strand
TTGCACCTTTGCGGCTACCGGCGTTTGCAGCGCCTTGTGTTGCTGCAGGAGTTTGACGAGCTGGCGATGTAATGTCCGCTGCTGACGCCGCACGTTGGGTGAATTCGGTTGTTCGGTCATTTTTTTTGCTAACGCCCGTTGTTGCCGGGCTAGAGTTTTCAAGCTGTCCGCCAGTTGTTGTTGGCCCGCCTGTTGGGCCATCTGCTGTTGAAGTTTGTTTAGCGCCTGTTGCGACTGCCCGAGGTTCTGTTGCGCTGCCGCCAGATCGGCGTTCCGTTGTGCGGATTGTTGCGGCGTGGCGAAACTGGCGGCCGCCACATTATTGGCGGCCTCGGGTAAATGTTGTTCAGCGGCTGCGGCGGCTTTCTGAGCGTTTGTTGAAAAAGCGGAATTTTGGGATGCTTTAGCTGCCGCCTGCAAATTATCCACCGTCTGGGCCAGATTCTGCTGCAGTTGTTCCGCCGCGCGTTTTTGTCCATCTGAAAATCGTCGATTTCCCGGCGTGCGCTGTAAATTGGCGATACGTTGCTTATCTCTATTAATGGTGTTTTGCGCTTTGGCAATGGCGGCCTTTACCGCGCGATAGGCCGCCATGTCTTGCCGCTGCTGATAGCTTTGCTGCAAATGCCGGTCGATGAGCAGTTCATGCAGGGCGGTGCGGGTTTTCTGATGCCCTGGCCGGCGGTTGTCGATCGCTTCAAGTCGATAGAATATTGCCCTGGCATGGGGGCGGTCGGCGGTCAAGAGTTGATCCGCGACTGACAGATTCCACGTTTGTTGCACATGCCGGGGATCTTTCATTCCCAAATCAATGTTGTAACTCATCGGCAAAGAATGGCCTACCGTGACAATGGCCTGCACCCCGGAAAGTCCAAATTCATCCGATGCGTCAAACAGAATCGGCACGGAATCATCCACGCGCACCCGCACGCGCCGGGCCGGCTGCACAATGTGAATTAGCGGCGGTTGATCCGGAATCGCGACGATGGGCCATAAATGATTATCATTGTTTTTTATTCCCTGCGCATTGATCAGATTGATGCGATAGGTGCAACTGTACTCTACCGGAAAGGTTGCCTGATATTCCAGGCCGGTCAGTTGCGTCAACGGCAGCGGTTGCACCACGCCGGCCACGGGCGTGCCCATGGCGACAAAACTTTTCTTCGCCAACGGCTCGGAAGCATGAACAATTAATTGCACCTGCGTGCCGATGATAGCTTTAATTGAACCGTTTTTTCCTGCCGTGCTCCGAGCCGGCAGGGCGGTGTATGCTGGGAAAGTGTACTTGATTTGCAATTCGGAAATGCGCGGCCGGGCGATAACATTCGCGTGATACCACGGGCTTTGGGCGTTTCCTGATGTAAGTTGATAGCGGAATGTTCCCGCAATATCCGTGAGATTGGCACGAAAGATATTGGGCCCGATGTGCGTCATCGCGATCAGCCGCTGCGATCCGGCGGTATTGGTCAAATTCAACGTCATGGATCGCACGGGCTTACCCCCCAGCGGCGGCCTGGCTTTGCCGAGAATTTCCAGATTAGCTCCCTGCCCCAGCGTGATATCCCCCGGCGTTACATGGATAGCCAGGCGTGAGGCCACCGCCGCGCTCCAGGGGGCGAAAATCCGCCGCACGCCGGTAGTTACCGTTTGCGGAAATAACGGCCAGAGAATCAGCCACGCCAGAACCGCCGGTATACAATAGACCGCCCATTGCATAATAGTTTTACGGGATAAAACCCTGTCGACATCAATACGATCGGTATGCGCCTGTGCTTCCGCAATGACATGGCGCACCATTTCCGGTGACGCGTGTTCCACCGGCGGCGGACTTTGGGAAAATTCAACGGCACTGATAATGCGCTCTTCATGTTCCGGCTCGCGCTGTTCCACCATCCCCGCCGCCGCCTGCAGGTCCAGTTCACGCCAGACAGGCCGCAGCAGCCCCACCGTAACGGCAATCATGCTGCTCCATGCCGCAATCGCTATCATCCATCGCAACACCGGCGGCATGGTCGGCTGCCCACCCAAGAGCAATACCACCAGCAGAGAAATCAACAGACAAATCAGTATCGCCTTGAGCAGGGCGCTAATAATCTGTAATCGCCGATGGCGTCCGGCCACATGGGCGAGAATTTCCACAATATTCGCCGGCAATGCACCCGGTGCGTCCGAGCTTGTGTGTAGTGTGTTTTCCGGCATGGTTAAAACCTCGCCAAAAAGGAAGTCCATTCCGGACTTCCGATGAATGAATATCATTGTACCGTTTCACGAGGCAAATAGGCAGTTCGCAATGCCGCTCAACGCTGGTTCAATGCCTTGCTATCTATCGCAAAGCGCATGACAATACCGTGTAACCATTCGGTTACCTGGCGCACTGGGTGTAATGGAGGCTGATATGCCGCGATGTCCCGGTTGTTTTGTAATGCTTACCATGACGAATTATGGTGGCGTGAATGTTAAAACCTGCAATAGTTGCTTCGGGACCTGGATTTCCCGTGTGAGTCTCATGCACATTGTCCGGGCCGTGGAACCGCCTGATGCCGGCCCAGACACGCCATCGCTTAAGGATTTGGCGGCTTTGGTTACTGAAGGGCATAACAAACGCCGCTTTCCCTGCCCCGAATGCCGACAACAAATGACCATCGACCGCCTGCATCCGATGATTCCTGTGGATATGCAGTTCTGTGGTAAGTGTGCTTATGTCTGGCTGGATGTCGGAAAATTAGCTATGACCCAGCGACTGTACCACGCGCTTACCAACAGCACCGATCCCAAAATTATCGAAATTCGTGAGCGTTACGCCTTGGCAAGTCTGGGAATGGAGGTTCAGAAAGAACGCATGCCCGCCATTGGCGGTGCTGCCGCGGGGGCGTTGGGGCAGGCTATGCGATATCCCACGCCTTACGGTGTCGGCGGCGGATTTGACCTTAATACGCTTGTAGGCATGTTGGACTTTTAAACACACCTCGCAGGGACGCAGATGAATTTTGCCGTTATAGGAATCAATCATGGCCACGTTTATGGACAGGTGGAAGGGCTTTTATCCATTCCGGGAGCCACATGTTCAGGCGTTGCCACCGCGGAGCCGCGCCTGCTGGAGGAATTCTCCCGGCGGTTTCCTGGAGTTGCGGTTCGCACCAAAGAATCAATTCTCGCCGATCCCACAATTGATTTGATCACCTGTGCCGCAATAAATTCCCAGCGCGGTGCCTTGGCTGTTGAAGCACTGTCTCATGGCAAACACTTTTTTGTTGATAAGCCGCCATTGACCGATCTAAATCAGCTCGATCCGCTGCGCCGCGCGGTCGAAAAAAGCGGGAGGCTCTTTTTTGTCTATTTTAGTGAGCGGCTAAGCCAACCTTTTGACGATCTGGCGCGACAAATATTTCGGCAGGGGGGCATCGGCGACCTGGTGCATTTAATGGGCGTTGGGCCGCATAAACTCAATGCGGCCACCCGTCCCGACTGGTTCTTCGATCCATGGCAATATGGCGGTGTGCTCAACGATCTGCTGTCGCACCAGGTGGATTGGTTCTGCTGGTTTACCGGTGAAAAAATAAAACACTTCAGCAGCCGCGTGGGCCGCTTTGGCGCTGCGCCTCAAAAGAACTTTGACGATTTTGGGGATGTCACGGTGACCGCGGAAAGCGGTATCACCGGCTATTTTCGTGCGGACTGGTTTACGCCCGAAAAAAATCCGGTCTGGGGAGATGTCCGCGGATTAATTGTCGGCACGCGCGGCACCATCGAAATTCGCCGCATCGCCAACCTAAGCGCT
>JAKATV010000327.1 GCA_021818565.1 Planctomycetota bacterium | reverse complement strand
TTTCATACATCAAATATTACTTGCTACATCCTCGCCCAAAACAACGCTTTTTCAGGGTTTTTTGAGAAACGAACAGGAAGTTAGGCAAATACGCCAGCCGTGAGAAGGAAGTGGATGATCTGCTCCGCAACCAGGTATTTGTGGACTTGTACACGGTGGTCCTGCGCGACGGCCTCACGCTTCGATCTGCGGGCGTTTGGCATCCGGCCAATCAATATGGAAGAATTTTCCACGGGCCTGATCAACACGTTCATACGTGTGGGCACCAAAATAATCGCGTTGAGCTTGAATAAGACTCGCCGGCAGAACCGCTGTCCGATAGGAATCATAGTAAGCCAAAGCGGACATAAACGCCGGAGCGGCAATTCCGTTTTGCGCCGCCAGGGCTACGACTTGGCGCCATTGATCCTGGCCGTTTTGGATCTGTTTGCGGAAATAAGGGTCCATTAACAGGTTTACCAGTTTGGGATCGCGGGTATAGGCGTCAGTAATTTTCTGGAGGAATCCGGCGCGGATAATGCAACCGCCCCGCCAGATACTGGCGATGGTTCCGAAATCAAATTTCCAGTTATATTCCTGCTGGGCCTGGAACATAAGCTGGAAGCCCTGGGCATAGGCACAAATTTTGGAGCAGAACAGCGCCTGCCGAATGGCCTCAATCATTTTTTTTCCATGCTTCTTATTGCCGGCCTTGGGGCCGCGAAGTTTTTTCGATGCCGCCACACGCTCTTCCTTTAATGCGCTCATACACCGGGCAAAAACCGCCTCGGCAATCGAATTGGCCGGCACGCCCATATCCAATGCACTCGTGGAAGTCCATTTGCCCGTGCCCTTCTGGCCGGCCGCATCCAGAATGCTGTCCACCAGATATTTTCTTGGTTTGGCCGGGTCGCGCTGTTGTAGAACATCGGCGGTAATTTCAATGAGATAAGAATCCAACTCGGTAAGATTCCATTGGCTGAATATTTCCGCCAAATCCGGGGGCGTAAGGCCCAGCAAATGCCGCAGCAGAAAATAGGCCTCGCTGATCAACTGCATATCGACATATTCAATGCCATTATGCACCATTTTAACATAATGACCCGCCCCATCCGGCCCTAGGTAGGCAGTGCACGGCACCCCGCCGGTGACTGGCTTACCCGGTTCGGCACCGGGAATTGGTTTGCCGGTTTTGGGATCAACTTTGGCGGCGATGGCTTCCCAAATTGGCTTGAGATGTTTCCACGATTCCGGATCACCGCCGGGCATCAGCGATGGACCAAATCGGGCACCGAGTTCTCCCCCTGAAACACCCGAACCGAAAAACTTCAGCTTTTCCGCATATTGTTTTTCACGGCGAATCGTATCGGTCCAAAGGCTGTTACCGGCATCAATGACAATATCGCTTTTATCCACGCCCGCATCGATAAGTTGTTGCGTAACCGCATCAACCGCAGCGCCGGCCTTGACCAGAATAATAATGACGCGTGGCTTTTTTATCGTCAGCACAAAATCCGCCAGCGTATCACACCCCACCAGCTTTCCCGGGGTATTGGGGTTTTCCCTGATAAATTCCTGCGTTATCGCGGTGGTACGATTGAACACCGCAATATCAAACCCGTGATCGGCAATATTCAGGGCCAGATTTTTCCCCATGACCGCCAGACCAATCAAACCAACTTGAGCAACCCCGGATTCAGACATACATCAATTCCTTTCAGTGAATTCAACGCATTAGTATGTTAAGCCGAGGGGCGGAAACTTTCCAGCGAGGGGAAACTTTTCTGTGCTTATTATGTGCGCACAATTATGCCGCGCCCAATTTCCGCGGCCAAAATCAATGCCCGTCCGCGGTCAGTCGCAGTAGTTCACCGGCACGCGTGGCAAGCGTCAGCGTTTTACCCGCGATGGTCTTCTCCGGATGCCGCGCCCGGCTTACCCTGACCTGTTGGCCCGGCCAGGGGTTTACAAGATGGCACATGCCGTCGCGTCGGCTGATGATTTGCACGTATGCAATGCGTCCCTTATGCAGCCGACTGGAAATTAAAAAGTCTCCGCACGCCAGAAGATTCCCGAAGGACGCATTCTGATTCTTCGGCCAATTTGGAAACACCAGAATATTGTTCTGGTAGCTCTGCAGAAACATACCGCAGATCGTCGTGGGCACGGTGGCAAAATTTTCCGTTCCACCGCCGCCCATCTGAAACAGAAAATTGGGATACGAAAAATGACCAATCAACATATCAAGATGATACAAAATTTTATCAGGATTATAGCCCACTGCCGCGCATGCCGGATAAAAACTTGACGTGCTATTAAAGTCATACCAGGTCTTCTGGAAGCTTACTGTATTTAGCGCAGCGGCCAGTTCGCTCTTGGGGCTTTCCATACCTATCGCCCAGCCGGGAAAAATGACCTGATGCGAATTCATCCCCGCCGAAGATCCACTGTCACGTACCGGGGGATGCGCCGAAAGCAGTTGGCCCAGATTAATCCATTGCGAACCAATCAGGGCGTCGCGAATGACGAATTTTCCCTGCACAGCCGCGTTGCCAACCGCATGAACAATGCTGGAAATGGAAGACGCCGGCACGATGGGCAAAGGACTTAAATGCGCAAGAATATGCCGCCACTGCCCCGCATCCGGGTCATTTAAATGCAGGCTATGGTTGATATCCAGCAACCCGGAATACAGCATCTGTAAAAAGGCGATGCTGGTCGCCGGGTTGACATCATGGGGTGAATGCAATTCATCGGCAGCGTCATTAAAGTCCATGTAAAAGCCATTCTTCAGCACCAGGTAATGATCCCAGAACTGCGCCACGCCGCGTAGAAACGGATAGACCTTCCGTGCATAAGTTGTACTGCGTGTGTAACGCCATCGCTGCAGACAATCCACACAACTGAACAACGCATCGGATTTCTGCCGAATTGATTTTGCGCCGTCAGCGCTCCACCCCGGCAGCGGACTTAAATGGGCGTAAAAAAATAATCCGTGATAATGGCGATGCCGCGCCAAACCATGCCCGCGCTGCATCCAATCCAGCAAAGCCTGATCATAATTATCCGCCAGCGCCACATGATTGGTCGGGTAGGCCGCCCAATAAGGGGCTTCATAATTATAATCCAGCGTGTAATCGCCATTCCATGCCATGTGCGGCGATGTATCAAAATTGCCCCACAAGCCCGGCGCAATTTGTCCCGGCGCACTGCTGCACGCGAAAACATACAGCGATCCGTACCAGAAATTCTCAATGGGCTTATTGGCTATGTGAATATAGGAATGACCCCAGAAGTGCTTCCACCATGCCAGATGCCGATTCCACAATTTGTCCACGCCCGATTCATTTAATGCATGAAGCATTTTTAATGATGCGGCGCGATAATCAGCGACATCGCGGTTATCCAATACTGATACCAATATCGTTGCATCAGCTCCGGGTTGCAGCGTCAGCGATACGTGATTGTTGCCGCCCTGTACTCCGCCGCCAATAAGCCGAAATGCCAGCAACCCTTCCGGCGACGCACCATCAAAAATAATCTGCTTATCGCCCGGGTGAATCGCATTCCAATCCCACTGCGGCCCGACAACTTGCCTGGCGGTGGGAAAGTGGTTCGTGGCTGCAATGGATTGGCCATTGACCACCAGAGAAAGTCTCATACCGTTATAAATCGCCGCAACGTGGGACCACTGATTTAATGCCAACCTGTCAGGCGCGGTAATTCGCACACGATTGAGCATCGCGGATAATTTTCCGTTGACGGTCGAGAACGTAAACCCATAAGAAATCTGCGGCGGATTGGGTCCCGG
>JAKATV010000375.1 GCA_021818565.1 Planctomycetota bacterium | reverse complement strand
ACCATCCCCGATTCCATCGACGCCGACGGTGGCCGCATTTTATATCATAACTCCATCCTTGTCGGCCCAATACCACCCAATGCACAGCCCTGTAATGAACTCCGCACGGCAGTGTCGCGTTAAACCCCAAAATAAAACTGGATGACGCGACGCGCCTCAAATTCCGCCATCATCGACCTTGCGCAGAATTTCCCTTCTCGACATTCCCCATGCAACCGCGACAAGTATCATTTGCGCAATGCGTTAGCATTGAGTTGGCCGCGGAAATAGAAGCTACTGCCCCCAAGCTTATTCACCCGTCGCGACACCCGATTCGCTCTCCTGCTCACCTGATCTCCTTACACCTGCTCCAATCGGGCCGCAGCCCAATTCGCGGCGGGATGTGCCAATTCCAATCTGCGGTTATACTCCACACTTTGCTTATGGAGTAGACTAAATGTCTGAAGCTGGTTCGCAACCTCCGGATTATATTGTGCAACGCTGGCAGGCGGCCCGTGCAGAACTGAAAAAGCTCAAGGGCGATGCGCTGCTTGTAACGTATTTTCCCGATGTAAGCTGGCTGACCGGTTTTGAAGGGGATGATTCCTGGGCGTTACTCACACCGGATCAGGTCTGGCTGATCAGTGATTTCCGTTATGCCGAACAGATCGCCCGGGAGTGCCCCTGGGTTCACGCGGTAATGCGAAAAAAGCGGCTGTCGGAAGAACTAAGTAAAATCTGCAAAAAGTGTAAAATTCGCACACTGGCGGTTCAGGAAGAAAGCGTGTCGCTGCGGCAACAGGCGGCCATTAAGGAATTCACCGTACCCGCGGGTATTCGCCTTAAGGCGGTGCTGGAAATACTGGTTAAATTGCGCAACATTAAAGATAGCCATGAAATCGCCCTGATCGAACAGGCCGTTACCATTGCCGAACACAGTTTTGAAGCCCTGAAAGCGCATCTGAAGGCGGGGCAGACGGAAAATGAAATTGCCGGACTGCTGGTTTATGAAATGCGCCGCCGCGGGGCCTCCAACGCCAGTTTTGATCCTATCGTCGCCGCCGCAGCCAACGGAAGTCTTCCCCATTACCGCCCCGGCGCGGTAAAAATGCAGAACAACTCGGCATTGCTGGTGGACTGGGGTGCCTTATACAACGGCTACCGCTCGGACCTCACTCGCATGATTTTCATGGGCGATCCCCCACGGAAAATCCGGGAAATTTATCAGGTTGTTCTCGAGGCTCAGCAGGCCGCTATTGCCGCCATTAAACCCGATGTCGCCGGCAAGAAAATTGATAAAATCGCCCGTGATATTATTGCCAAAGCGGGTTACGGCAAATGCTTCGGCCACAGCCTGGGCCACGGGGTGGGGCGGGATATTCATGAGCAGGTCTCGCTTTCCCAACGTGGTGATGTTATCCTGAAACCGGGTATGATTGTCACCGTTGAGCCGGGAATTTATCTTCCCGGTGTTGGCGGTGTGCGCATTGAGGACGATATACTGGTAACCCAAACAGGCTGCCGCGTGTTAAGCAGCCTTCCTAAAACCTTGAATTCAGCTTGGCTATAACCCACGTGTTGTGCGGCGGGTGGCTTTCGGAGAATCATTTATTATGGCGACCAAGGAAACGTTTACCGACAATAAGCGTGTCAAAGACCTTATTAAACTCATGTCTGATCACGGCCTGACGGAAATAGAGCTGGTGGAAGACAAAGCTAAAATCCGTCTTAAACGCGATTTTGCTCCCGTCGGCATGCCCATGGCCGGCGCGCCGATGATGGCCCAGCAGCCGATGATAGCACCCCAATCGGCCAATGCCGCCGCCGCCCCGGCTGGAGAGCCGGCGGTGGACGAAGGCCTTGTCGCCATTAAATCCCCCATGGTGGGGACTTTTTATACCGCTGCCAACCCGGACTCGGAACCGTTTGTTAAAATCGGTTCAACCGTCGGGAAAGATACCGTGGTCTGCATCATTGAAGCCATGAAAGTATTTAACGAAATCCGCTCCGAAGTCAGCGGCGTGGTAACTAAAATGCTGGTGCAGAATGGTCAGGTGGTGGAATTCAACCAACCGCTGTTCATGGTAAAAAGCCGGTAAAATTCCTGGCTCGGCGTCGTAGAGGAAGATATGTTTTCCAGAATTCTTGTTGCCAATCGCGGCGAAATTGCTTTGCGCATTATCCGGGCCTGCCGGGAATTAGGTGTTGAGGTCGTAGCGGTTTACTCCGAAGCCGATCGTGATGCCGCCTATCTGAAACTTGCGGACCAGGCAATATGTATTGGGCCGGCGGCGGCATCCGAAAGTTATCTCAATATTCCCCGCATTATTTCCGCTGCGGAAGTTGCCGATGTTCAAGCCATTCACCCGGGCTTTGGCTTTTTATCGGAAAATGCCCACTTCGCGGATGTTTGCCGCAGTTGCAAAATTGAATTCATCGGCCCATCTGTTGAATCCATGAAAATGCTGGGTTCCAAATTAGCGTCGAAAGAATTAGCCAAACAGTGCAAAGTTCCCCTGACCCCTGGCAGCGACGGCCCGATTCAAACGGAAAAAGAAGCGGTGGACGTGGCCAAGAAAATCGGCTACCCGGTCATCATAAAAGCCTCAGCCGGCGGCGGGGGCCGCGGCATGCGCGTGGCGCACAATGAAATTACCCTGAAAAGCTCGCTCAATGCGGCCCGCGCGGAAGCTGAAGCCGCATTTAAGGATGCCACGGTCTTTATTGAAAAATACCATGAAGAACCGCGCCACGTGGAAGTGCAGATTCTCGGTGATAAACATGGCCATGTCGTGCACCTCTTTGAGCGCGATTGCTCCATTCAGCGACGGCATCAGAAACTGGTGGAAGAATCGCCCTGTCCGGTCATTGATGAAGCGACCCGGCAGGAACTTTGCGAAAGTGCCGTACGTCTGGCCAAAGCCGCCGGCTATTACTCCGCCGCAACGGTTGAATTTGTCATGGACAAGCAGAAAAAGTTCTATTTTCTGGAAGTCAACACCCGCATTCAGGTGGAGCACCCGGTGACGGAGTCCATTACCGGGCAGGATCTTATTCAATGGCAGTTGCGCATTGCCGCGGGAGAAAAGCTCGATATTTCCCAAAAAGATATTCGCATCAATGGTGCTTCCATTGAATGCCGGATTAACGCCGAAGACCCGGATCGCAACTTCGCGCCGTCTCCGGGGTTGCTGGAGGAATTCGCCCCGCCGGGCGGACCGGGGGTGCGTCTGGATACCCACGCGTATCAGGGGTATCGCATCGGACCTAACTATGACAGCATGATCGGCAAATTGATCGTGCATCGGCCCACACGTGATCAGGCCATCGCCACCATGCGCCGGGCACTGGATGAATTCCGTGCAGGACCCGTTAAAACGACCATCCCGCTGCACCGATTCATTATGAATTCCCGAGATTTCCGGGAGTCCCGTGTGGATACCGGCTGGATTGAGCGAACACGCCGCGCTCCCTGAAATCTGATATCGCGTAGGAAAAATTTGGGTGAACCGTGGCCCTGCGAATGCCGAAATCCTCAGTAATTGCCTGTGCGTGTATTCTGTTTTTACCCCTGTATGCTTTCGCCGGTATGGCCAACCCCAGCGTCACACTGACTGGCCGCGTGATATCATCCCAACGCATTGTTCGCATTGAGGCCGTGGAGCGCAATCGCGCCAACGTCCTGGCCCTAAGCACCAATAAGCCCACCGCCTGGGTTTTTCCGGGGAAAATAAATTCCGCCGGAACATTCCATATTCCGGGCATTGTTCCCGGTCACCGCTATGATCTGGTTGTTTTTACCGCCAAGGCCAGA
>JAKATV010000489.1 GCA_021818565.1 Planctomycetota bacterium | reverse complement strand
TATGCACAAGGTAATATACTTCCGCCAGGGTGCTTAACTGACTGCTGACCTTTCCCGGCTGATACCGGTAAAGGTGCGCCAGATCATAGCGCCAGCGCGCCGTGTAATAGCGCCGCTCAAAGCTGGCACCCAGCTTCAGGAAAAAGTCATTGGCCTCGTTCATG
Source organism: Planctomycetota bacterium (assembly GCA_021818565.1). Classification (GTDB taxonomy): domain Bacteria; phylum Planctomycetota; class Phycisphaerae; order WQYP01; family WQYP01; genus JAMDCX01. Next base: position 3,634 of record JAKATV010000489.1, on the reverse strand, counting down.
ATCATATTGGCGTTGTTAGGAACGTATTTTTCACCCTTATATAGATATATTAATCCATCGAGAACCCATTTGTACTTGGTGTTCATGTCATGGAACTGCGCCGATAAATTGTACGACTGATTCCACGCGTTAAATATATAGGCCGAGCCGAAATAAGGCTCCAACGCGGCAATGGCGTTGTAGTCGGTTTCCAGCGGCACCCAGTCATGATTATTTTTGTCATTTTCCGCATTTTCCCAAAGCACCATGGCCAGAATGCCGCGGAATCCGCCCAGGGTCAGGCGGGGAAAGGTCATAATCAGATCGCCGACGCTTTTATTATGATTAATGACCAGCTTGGCGCGGCGGGAGCGCAGCGGCGATTGGATCAGAAATATACCGGCCAGGAGAATAACGGCTATGGCGATACAAATCACCTGATCGCGCCGCACTTCACTGCGCGCGCGCCCCATGCGCTTGCCGGCGTTTCCCGCCGGGCGAATTGGTTCAGGCAGGGGAGTATTGGATGACATTATGCCAACTCCTGTTTTCGCAACAGCAGATAACCGATCGCCAGCGTGGGTAATACACACCCCAGCGTCCAGATGATATCCAGGAACACAATTTCAAAAGGCATATCCTTTGATCGAACGATAAAGTAGAGCGGATCATAGCGTGTGAAATCCGGCATCAGATGCACGACGACCCACAAGATATGCACCATCACATTGGTAATAAAGGATCCGATCTGATAGTACCAGACGTGTTTCATCCGATTATCCTGGACATAATCAAATAGTTCCAGGCCGCCGGACTGAAAAAGACTCTGGACGAAATGGAACAGATTGCCAAGTATGTAAGCCACCATGGCCGTGAGCATGGCCACCGGCCAGCCCAACGCGGTGCTGGCGGTCACGCCAATGCTGATAATCAGCACAATTTCACAGAAAATAATCGCTTCACTTTTAAATAAATTCCAGATAAAGCTCGATGGCGGCTGCATGATGATCATGGAATTTTCTTTAACTTTAAACCACTGGCCCGGCACTTCACTGCGCAGGTTGATAATCAGATCGCCGGCCTCAAGCAGTGTGGACGGCAGCTTGATCGTGGTGATGCGCTTTTCGTTGACATAAACCGATTGAATCGTCCGATCGCGTGGATTGCTGGTATTGTAAGCCACAATTTGCGCCACCGGCGGCCGGGCTTCGTTGGATTGTTTATCCACGCTGATAACCATATGAACGGTAAAATTACCATGCGGGCCAATCGGGATTTGCCGCTGGTCCACATTGGGGAAATCCCAGGAGGCCACTTCAGGCTTGATCTGCGGATGCCGGACACTGGGGCCGACAATTTCCTGTTTGCCATTATCTTTAAATCCGGTAATCACTGGATTGGGTTTCGGTGCAATCATGCCCGAATGATGTGGGGTTCGGTTGGTATCCAGACTAACGGCGAGGCAACTTGTCTCGCTGGGCGGACGCAAGCCGTTGCCGATACCCAGGTAAACACCGAAGTCCGGACACGTTACTTTCACAACCACCGGGCCGGGATTATAAATTTGCCCAGTCAGAGGATTACCATAACTGAAAAAGGACGTGGGATTTTTTGGAATCCAGAAAGCCTGCCCCGCGGCATTCAGGGTCAATGTCTTTTCCTGGGTATTCATGGGGTTGCTGCGCTGCACCAACGTAACATCAATGGCCACCGGCTTGGTGGAAGGCAGGGCATGAACGATGGCAAACTGGAATTCAAACATGGGCCGGTAATACTCGGTGGCCGGCAGCGACGGAAATTCAAAGTAAAGTACTTCGGAACTTCCGCCTTTAAGCAAGCGGGTGGGAGGGTTGGTCTGGTAATTCACATAGCCGGCGATACCAAATTTTCCCGACACGTAATTCTGCGCCTGAAGCATGCCGTGCTTTGCAAGGTATTTCACGCCGGTATCCGGCGGCATGCGGCGCTGCACGCTGTCATAGCTTTTTTTCTGCATGGCATAAAGCACTTGCGCATCATGGCGGATTTTCAAATCCACCACTTTCATGTAGCCCCACGTGAGAATCATCATGGTCACCAGCATGATGGCACCGGCGGCGGATAGCCCCATGACTTTCCCCAGCAGCAACTCCAGGCGGGAAATAGGCTTGCTACCGGTGGTAACCAGCGTGTGGCGTTCCCGTTCACGCGGCAGGGTTACACAGGCCAAAAGCCCAAGATAAATCAGTAAAATCAGGGCCTGCGCCCGGAGGAAGATGGTCATGTAAACGCGGACCACGCCCGAAGGCTCATAGCCCCGGACAATCAACACGCCCAGCAGCACGCACACCGCGAACCAAACCAGCGGCACCGCCCACATGCGGGCGTTCCATGCCTCGGAAATCGTCACGCGGCCAATGGCCCAAGCCCGTGAGAACCCTCGCCCCAGCCGGGCAATATCCCGAAAAGCCGTCAGCACAAACGCCAGAATCAACAGCACAATGACCACATCAGCAAAGATGCTGACATAGTGGTGCTGCGACGGCGGATGATAAACGGTTCCCAAAGCGATTCCCGCTCCGGCAAGTTTTGGCGCTAACTGTTGTAATAATCCAAACATCTAAATTCTTCATTCCTGACGACCGCGGCAAGCCACGGACAAGCCAAACGTTTTTACCGGGGTTCTCCGCTGCGTTTGCGCGCCACAAGTTCTTTGAATAAATCTTCCAATCTTACCCGCGCACGCCCGGTGCGAACTTCCGTGGCACCTTCCTGCTCGGCGATTTGCGTGAGTTTGGCCTGAAGCGCATCAGAAACGTTGCGTGCGGAAAGCTGGAATACGTCTTTTTTCTCCAGCAGGTCGCGCAGGGCACCTTCCAGTTCAATGCGTCCGCGATATAAAATCACCAGTCGATCGCACACATCCTCAACATCGGCTAATTGGTGGCTTGACAGCAGAACGGTTTTCCCCGCTTCTTTCAGCCGCATGATCATGTTTTTAATTTCCAGCATGCCAACCGGGTCCAAACCCGATGTCGGCTCATCCATAATAATTAAATCAGGATTGTTCAATAGTGCCTGCGCCAATGCCACTCGGCGGGTCTGCCCCTTGGAATATGTACCGATTCTCCGCCCCCGCACGCTGGGATCCAGACCGACAAAATCCAGATAATAATCCACGGCGCGGCGGCGTTCGGCCCGATTCATATTGAACAAACGAGCGTAGAAATCCAGCGTTTGCCGGGCATTAAGAAAGCGATACAAATAACTTTCTTCCGGCAGATACCCGATACGCCGGCGCGTTTCCTGATCGCCGGCGGGTTGCCCCATCACCAGAGCATCGCCGGAGGTTGGGTTGATTAACCCCAGTAATAATTTGATGGTGGTGGTTTTACCGCTTCCATTAGGCCCCAACAGGCCGAAGATCTGGCCCTGATCCACGCGCAAATTCAACTCGGTGAGAGCCGGCACCTGCTGGCTTTTGAAAAAGCCGGGATATACCTTGGAGAGCTGTCTTGTTTGAATTGCCTGGCTGTCCGCAACCATCCATAACTCCAGAATAAGCCCCGCAAAGGGGTACGCTTGCCACGAACTTACTGCGCTGACTGAATATTAACCTTTTTCGGCGGCGGCGGCATTGACAGAATTATCTGCTGGCGCTGCTGCACAGAAAGTA
>JAKATV010000110.1 GCA_021818565.1 Planctomycetota bacterium | reverse complement strand
AAACGAACAGGAAGTTAGGTTAAGGCCCTGCAGGATAGCCGGACCAATGCGGAACTGATTCCTATTGCAGCCGATCAGGTGCGCTCCGCGCAATACGCATTGAATATCATTAAAGTAAATTACCGTGCGGGAACAGTGACCTCGCTGGAAGTTCTCGTGGCGGAAAGTCAGTTGGCGCAAGCCCAACGCGATTACGCCGCCGCCATCGCACACTTTAACCAGTCGCAGATTGCCATTGTCGGAGCAGTCGGACTCGTAAGCGATAAAGCGATTCTGGGTTCTTCCACGCTGTCGGTGATGAAAGTATCGCCGGCTGTGACGCAGCCAGCCCCGATTTCACGGGGGCATAAAGTTTATTAATATCAGCCCAAACAATTTAAGAGCCGCCAGCGGCGGCGATTGCGGAACTATCAGGGTAATAGCGTATGTTTAATCTGGTTCGCCTGGCGCTGCGCCGCCCCGTTACGATCCTTGTATTGATCGCCAGCGTTGTGCTGATTAGCGTTTTGGCCATTAAAGAAATGCCGCGGGACGTATTTCCCGATTTGGGCGTGCCGATCATTTATGTCGCCCAGCCCTACGGGGGCATGAGTCCCGCGCAGATGGAAGGTTACATTGCCCGCTACTATGAAGCCAATTTTCTATATGTTTCCGGCATTAAGAGCATAGAAACCAAATCCATCCAGGGCTTAACGCTGGTGCGGCTGGAGTTTCATTCCGGCACGAATATGGCCCAAGCGCTGGCGCAAACCATTTCCTATGCCAACCGGGCAAAAGCGTATATGCCCCCCGGCACGGTGCCGCCTTTTATCATGCGATTCAGCACCGGCAGTCTGCCCGTGGGTGATTTGGTCTTCAGCAGTAAAACGCGTAGTTTGGCGCAGCTTCAGGATTTGGTGCAGTTCCGTGTGCGACCGCTGTTTGCGACACTGCCCGGCGTTTCCGCCCCGGACCCGTTTGGTGCCAGCAAGCGGTCGATTGTCATAAATCTTAAGCCGGATCGCCTGCGCGCCTACGCGCTAACTCCCGATGAGATCGTCAAGGCCGTCAAAGCGGCCAACGTCATCGTCCCGTCCGGAAATGTTCAGATCGGTCGGCAGACGCCGCTGGTTCGATCCAACGCGGTGGTTGGAAATATTGAGAACATGCTGAATATACCGCTGAAATTCGGCACCACGCGAACGGTTTACCTTCGCGATGTCGCCACCGTGGAAGACGCTTCAGATATTACGGTGGGATATGCCCTGGTGGGCAACCGGAAAACCATTTACATGCCGGTGACCAAGCTTTCCGGTGCGTCAACCCTGGCGGTGGTTAACACGGTGAAAGAGAATCTGCCGAAGTTTCAAGCCATGATGCCCAAAGATGTGAAGATACTCTTTGAATTCGATCAGTCTCCCTATGTCACGCGTTCGATTGCCAATCTGCTTAGTGAAGCGGCTTTGGGTGCCGTGCTGACCGGATTGATGGTGCTGCTGTTTCTTGGTGATTGGCGCAGTACGGTGATCGTGCTGATCACCATTCCCATCTCATTGCTGTTCGCGGTCGTGGCGCTATGGCTTTCCGGACAGACCGTGAACCTTATGACGTTGGGGGGCTGGCGCTGGCGGTTGGCATTATTGTCGATACCGCCACTGTGACCATTGAAAATATGCACACGCATTTGGAATGCGGAAAAAGCGTGGCGCGATCGGCTCTGGATTCAACAATCGAGACGGACGTTCCCCGGCTTCTGGCCGTGCTGTGTATCGTGGCGGTTTTTATCCCCGCTTTTTTCATGAAAGGCGCTCCGCGGGCTTTGTTTATTCCACTGTCCTTATCTGTGGCATTTGCCATGATCGCCTCCTACGTGCTTTCCAGCACACTGGTGCCCATGCTGTCCATCTGGATGCTCGGCGAGCAGAAAACCCACGCACCCAAAGAAAGAAAATTTTCCTTCGCGGCCTTTCAGCGCCGCTATAAGCGCATCGTTGAAAAATTTACGTCCGGGCGCGTGGTGCTGCTGCCGATTTATTTTATTATCTGCGTGGCAATTATTGTCCTGGTTGCCCCGCGCATTGGTACGCAGATTTTTCCAACCGTATATAACGGCCAGTTTGAGGTGCGCCTGCGCGCGCCTACCGGAACGGATATTGACACGACGTTAAAAATTACCCGCAGCGTCCTGGCGGAAATCAAGCGGGAAGTCGGACCAAAAAATCTGGAATTAACACTGTCGTATGTCGGTTTGCAGCCGGCGGATAATCCGATCGGCCCCATTTACCTCTGGACGGCCGGACCTGAGGATGCGGTCATCGACATTCAGCTTCATGATAAGGCTCCCGTGGATATTCAAAAGGTTGAGAACTCTTTGCGGCTCAAGCTCGCCGCGATGGAACCTGGTGTGCGATTCAGTTTTGATCCCAGCGATATTATCAATCGGGTGATGAGTTTTGGTGCGCAAAATCCGGTGGAGGTCAATGTCAGCGGACCGCACCTGCGGGCGGACTTGGCCTTTGCCCAAAAAATTCATGCGAAACTCCTGGGTATCCAGGCCCTTAAAGATGTGGAAATTGCCCAGTCCGTGGATTATCCCACGCTGAATCTTGATATTGACCGTGCCCGCGCCGGCCTGTTTGGATTGACCGCCCGATCAATCATGGATTCGGTGCTGGAAGCGACCGCTTCGAGCCGGTATGTAACGCCGATTTTTTGGGCCGATCCGCTGACCGGTATTTCCTACCGTATGCAGGTGCAGGTGCCGCAGCGGAAAATGGAGTCGTTGCAGGCGGTGCAGAATATTCTGGTGGGGGCTTTGCATGGTCAGGCGGTTTTGCTTCGGAATATGGCCGCCGTGAAACGCGGCGTATCCGTTGAGGAGTATGACCGCATCAACATGCAGCGCGAAATTTCTATTATTGCCAACGTAAATTCAGATAACCTCGGCGGCGTGGCAACCAAAGTTCGTGCGGCGATCTCGTCAGTCGGCAAACCACCGCGTGCGGCCATTGTGACGGTAGCCGGTCAAATTCCGATCATGGAAGAAATATTATCCGGATTGGGCGTCGGTCTGCTGGCCGCCATCGTTGTGATTTTTCTTATGCTGGCGGCCAACTTCCAGAGCTTCAAACTTGCGATAGCCATTATATTAACCATGCCGTCGGTGATCGCCGGGGTGGTGCTGGCCCTATATCTCACGAACACCACGTTGAATATCCAGTCATTCATGGGGGCCATTATGGCGGTGGGAATCGCGGTGGCCAATTCCATCTTGCTGGTGACATTTGCCGAGCATTTCCGCCGGGGTGGTATGGATAGCGACGATGCCGGCATTGAGGCGGCAGGCAGCCGACTGCGGCCCATCTTAATGACCAGTATCGCCATGATCGCGGGTATGGTTCCCATGGCTCTGGGACTTGGCGAAAGCGGGCAGCAATCCGCCCCGATTGGTCGAGCCGTTATCGGCGGCTTGGTTTTCGCGACGTTGACTACGTTGCTGGTATTGCCATCGCTTTACGCAACGATGCAGCGAAAAGCGACCCGCCAGACCGTATCGTTGGATCCCGATGATCCAGAGGGCGGATTTTATGAGTCCAAGCCGGTTGGCCAGGGAACCTGAGAAAAGACTCGGGTGCCCTGATCGGACTTAATATTCTCAGCATCCGAATCCCAATGTCACTTGAGTTCCACGCTCCAATAGGCGTGGTCGAGGAAATGTTTCCATGTGGCATATTTGTCGGATTCCAGCCGGACATTGATCACCGGGTTGCGCCGGGGTTTAATCGGTGGCTTAAGCAGGTGCATACCCGCCTGATGCGGCGTGCGACCGCCCTTGCGAGCGTTGCAATAGACACACGCGCATACCAAATTCTCCCAGATGGTTTTCCCGCCCAAAGCGCGCGGCACCACATGGTCCAGCGACAGTTCACTGGTTGGAAATTTACGACGGCAATACTGGCAGGCACCGTGGTCGCGGGCGTAAATATTACGGCGGTTAAGTTTAACATCCTGCCGGGGCAGGCGATCATAACCCAGCAGACGGATAATGCGCGGCACCGCCAACTCATAACGCACCGTGCGGACAAAGTCATGGCTGTCGCGTTCAAACTGCGCTTTAAGTTGGGAAATTTCCGTCCAGGATTCTATGTCGTAGGAAAAATAGTTGCCATTCTCAACGGAAATGACTTCCGCGATATTCTTGCATAACAGGGTGAAGGCCCGGCGGGCATTGACTACGCGCACGGCCATATACAGGCGGTTAAGTACCAGCACATTGCAGGACAAGCCGGAGGGTGGATAGGTTTCTGCCACGGCAAAAACTCCGCATCAGCGTGGCTGGTTCTCCCTGCCGACAATCCGGTAAAAAAAGCGACAGGCCTTTCCAACCGGTGCCCGGCAGTTGCAGCCGCAAATGCGGAAGCAAAAGTCAGGAGTTCCAGCCCAACGTCTGATACATTGTCATGGCAAGGGGCTTTATGTTCAAGCGTGGATAAGTTTTATGCGTTTTATGCCCCCGGCAGCGTCTTATCGGCCGGCCGGGCGGCGGGCGTGGCCGAACCCGCGTATTCAAAGAATGTACGGTAATTTTGCCGGAAGTAGCCGGCGCTGTAAGTCTGTGCCGCGTTCAGGACAATACCGATAAGGTTCGCCCGGACTTGCCGCAGTTGTTCGCGGATACGCCCGACCGTGCCGCGGGTAATCATGCCGGCCCGCAGTACAGCGATCACGCCATCGACACGTGATGCAAGATTAATGGAATCGGCTACAAAGGTGAGGGGAGCGCCGTCAAAAATGATCATGTCAAACTGGGTTTTCATCTGCGCCAGAACATCCGGGAACGCGCGATGATCTGTAAGTTCCGTTGGCAGTTTCGACCGTGATCCGCACCCCAAGACGTGCAGGGCCGGTACCTCCGGTGACTGGGCAATGGCTTGATCCAGTATGGCGCGGCCCGCCAGAACATCGGCTAAGCCAATTTCCGGTACAAATGGATAAACGCTTTGCAGGGTGGGGCGGTAGAAATTAGCGTCCACCAGAAGCACTTTCATATCGCTGATTGCAATACTGTTTGCCAGATTGCTGGCCACCGTACTGGCTCCGCCGCCCGGCGAGAAGCTCGCCACCAGCAGTGTTTGGATGGGCCGATCTGAGGCGGACGCCGCCAGTCGCCCGCGAATTTGCCGAAACGACTCCGCGGTCATGGAGGCCGGGGAGTTGCGCACGCTCATCATGGGACTGCCGCTTAACAGGGGGTCATCGGCATGATCCGGGATAAAGCCCAACAGGGGTAGCCGCATGACACCGGTGACATCGCGAGGGGTGTTAACCCGGGTGTTGGTAATTTCCACCAGATACGCCAAACCAAAAGACAGCAACAGTCCGAAGACCAGACCGCCGATAAGAAAATGATAAATCTTGGGGAAGGACATTTTCTTGGGGGCAATGGCCGAGTTACGCAGTTGGACCTTGGATTCATCAATCGTGCGTTGCAGATTCATCATGGTGCTGCGATCAATGAGGTGATTGAGCAAGGTTTGATTCGTTTTCAAATTGGCCAGAAGGCTGTCGTATTGTTGCACCGCGGCATCCAAGTCGTGCACCAGTCGTTGTTCCTGCTGTACGCGACGTTGGGTGGAAGCCAGCATCGCTTCCGCGGCCTGCATACGCGTCTGTGCGGCCTGCTGCATTTGCAGTCTGGCGCGGACTGTGAGCTTCTGTTTGAGTTGATCAATTTGTCGCTGCAGGCTGGCCTCCCGGATTTCCAAGGCGATTGTGCCGCGATAACCGGCCCCAAGCGTTTTCTTGGAAACGACAATGGATTGTTTGAGGTCTATAAGATTGAGTTGTAATTCGCGCAGATTCGGATCATTATCGACAACCTGCTGCATTTCAGGCGAAAGCTGCAAGGTGTTGTTGGCAACTTGCGACTTAATTTGGGCGTATGCCGCCTGTGCTTCCTTCGACCGAATTTCAGAGCGAATTTCGAATGTATTAAGCGTGGCCAGTGTGTTGGCCAAAACAGTATGTTGTTCAATGAGGCCCGGAACATCATGCGCTACGCGGAAAGTTTCCACGCGGGCTTGCAAAGCTTCAACCTTGGCCTGCATGTTGGCTTCCGCGGCGGCCACGCTTTGTGCTTCGCGTGAAAGCTGCGACCGTTCCTGATTACGCACATAATTGAGATAAACAGTGCTTACCGCATTGACCAGATCGGCGGTTTCCTGCGGCCGATGCCAGGAGAGGCTGACCTCAAACAAATTGGTGTGGGGGATGGGGGCGACAACCAGATCTTTCCGCAGATAATCCATGGGATCTGACGAATGGGCAATCAGCCAGGAGCTTTTTTCCGTAGGGACTTTAGCGCTTTGTTGAAAGGCGTTGGTCTGCAACGCGGTTTGCAGCACATCCGGACTGCGGACCAGTACCACCTGACTGTTGATAAATCGGCTGACACCGGCATCCGCGGCGTAGACATTATTTTGCCTGGAGTTCAGGGGATTTGGCAAATTGGGCCGCACTTCAAAAATTGAATAGGCGGTCCACCGCGGATCATATTGCCTGAATGCCAGGAACAAAGCTGCTCCGACAACAAGTCCCAGCAAGGTACCAATGAGAATCAGCCACTTATACCGGCGCAGGATATAACCCAACTTAGGGCCGGTTGAAAGGCTGTTTTGATCCGGCATTGATCCGGCCAAGGCAAGCGCGTTTGACTGCGTCATGGTATCCCTTTAAAAGGCTCAAGACGAAACTCTCATACAACAGAACAGAGTCGATGCTCTATACCTATCTTTATACCCGGTTTTACGCCTGTGGCAAGCGTAAAACCGGGTCTTGGCAAAAAAATGACGGCCCATAAACCAATCCTTCCCAATTTGCGGGCTTGACAGGCCACTAGGCAAGTCATCCCTGGATTTTTTTCAGCAATTCCTGCGCCCGGGGCAGAATCGGGTCGTGCGTACTTTCGGCCAATTTAATTCCCGTTTTGAGAATTTCCACCGCACGAGCCATATTTTTTTGGGCCACCAGCACCCTTGCCAAGTGATAGTACGCTGTTGCCGGCGGATTATACCGCAAGCTATGATCCAATGCATCCACAGCACCGCTAAGATCACCATTTAAAAAGCGTATCCATCCCAGTGTGTCCAGCACGTCACCGTTGGGGGCGTAGCGGCCAGAGCCAGCCTGCTGAATAAGCAGGGTGTTACAGCGTTCGGCATACGCCAGGGCCTTTGCCGGCTCGTGGAGCTTAACGGCCAGCAGATACGCCAGATTGTTGAGAATTGCCGGATTATTCGCGTTGGCTTTGAGAATATCCAAGTAATAGTCGCGGCAAGCGGCATAGTCTTTGAGTTGATAGCATGAAAATGCGGCAATTTCCAGCGCCGCATGGCGCGTTACCGCATCGGGCTTCCCGGCCAGCGCCGCTTTGGCTGAGGCCAACGCGGCGGAATTTTGCTTATTGGCAAACTGCACGACAGCTTGCGCGGCATCCAGCAGGGGCCTGCTTATAGGTGAATGGGATCGCAAAACATCGACGGATTTAATAATTGCGTCCAGTTTCCCGGCAGGCTTAAAGGCGGATTGATAAGCGGAAAGAACGGTGAAAAATTGTGCCGGATTTCCTGCTGTGCGTTCCAAGGCCTGCGAAAAATCTTTCGTCGACGCTGTGAAATCCTGAAGTTTAGCATTGGCATTGGCGCGTTCCAGATACAGTTCCACCGCTCCGGGTGATACCGCCAGAGCTTTGGACGCTACGCTGATTGCGGTATGCAGATTGCCCGCCGCCTCTAACACCTGCACGTAAACGATCGCGGCGGCGGTGCTCTGATTGGCCATCTGAAAAGCGCGTTTGGCGGTAGCCACTGCGCTATTTTTATGCCCGGTTAAAAGGTCAAAACGCGCCCGGAGCATGACCCACTGCGGACTTGCTGGAAACGCCCGATGCGACTGCGTCAGCAGTGTATTAAGCCGATCCAGCGGATTCAGCGTTCGCAATGAAGCGGCGGCATCGCTGATATCGGCCGGTGTCAGTGTCAGATAACGCTGTGAAAGATCAAACAGCAGGGTGGCCAATTGCAGCCGGGCCGCCTGATCCGCGGGATCTGATTTCAGAACAGTGTTGTATTGATAAACCGCCTCGGCAAATTGTCCGGAGTCGGCATACGCCTGGGCCAGCAATTGTTCGGCCGCCATATCTGATGTATTAGAGGTGGTCAGCAACTGCAATTCGGTGATCGCCCGGGCATATTGCGGGTTCGGCGGCGAAAGCAGTAACGTGGCCATATCATAAAGTGCATGCGGATCATGGGGATTAAGCGTTAACGCATGCGCCAATGCTTTTTTAGCTTTACTCTTCCGGCCCGATTGCAGATAGCCAAAGCCTTCCAGTACTAAAGCTTCCTCGTCCGCGGGATTTTTGGCGAGAATTCGCTTTTGCAATAGCGCGATGCCTTTGGCTGGCTGGCCCGCCCGTATCAGCGTTTCCGCGTATCGCAACGTAATGGTGCGGTTGTCCGGCACGGAATCATAGAGGCCGGCATATTGTTTTAACGCCAGCTTAAACTTGCCGGCATTAAAATACATATCACCTAACCGGCGCTCAACGGTATGGCGGCCTTTGGGCTGATCTTTAAGCGCCGCGTTATACACTTGAACGGCCTGATTCAGATTGCCGGTATTCTGGTAAAAATCTCCCAGCATCAGCCGGCCGGCAAATGCGACGGTCTTGTTGGAATTCTCCGCCAGAGATTCAAAAACCTGCTGGGCGGCGTTGGTATTCTTTTCCAGAACGTACAGTTCGCCTAATTCTCTGGCCAGTTGCAGATTATCCGGCTGACTCTTACGGGCTTTAAGTAACAAAGCGATCGCACGCGATGGTTCTTTCGCCCGCACATACAGCAGGCCCAATCGCGCAATATTATTTAAATCCGCGGGATCTTGCTTGTAGATGGCCAATCGCCGCTTGATCTCCGGTCCCGGCTTGCCGTACAAATCCAGAAATTGATAGTGCCAGTTTTCCAGTTGGGTATCTTGCGGATAATAGGCTAAGCCCTGATCTACCAAATCCCTGGCGCGCTGGATATCCGCCGGTGCATTGGACTGCAGATAATATTGCACCAAGGCTGTCAGTGCATCAAGATCATCGGGCTTGGCCTGCAAAGCTCCGGTCAAGGCGGTTACGCCATCGCGCACATCCCCTGAGGAAAGTAAGGCAATGCCGTAAAATGTTTTGATGTTGGCATCATCCGGATGTTTTTTCAAAACGGCGGAAAGTGTTTTGGCAGCGCTGGCCGAGTTCCCTTGAGCAATTTGCAACTGTGCCCGCAGAAAAGCCCCTTGGTAGCCGTCAGCGTTCAGATCGGCACCGCGTCTGGCCAGTTGACCGGCGAGTTTAAATTTCTTCTGGGCGATCGCCACGCGAAATTGCGCTTCTAGAACGCGTGTATTATTCGGATGCGCTTTGGCCAATGGCACTAGCACGTCGGCGGCCTTGGCGTCATCTCCACTGGAGAGATAAAACCGGCTCATGAGCAATCCCCGCTCCAGTGGATCGGGTAATTTGGCAATCGCGGCAAGCTGGGCCTGCTGGGCGGAAACGCCGGCTACCGATATTTGAGCGATGTTGCTGGTTAACGGTCCCATGGCCACGGTTGGCATGGGCGACTTTGGATTGGATAACTGATCATTGATCAAAATAAACTGCAGGTTGGTAGGAGCTATCCGCAAAGCGTTTTTGATCAGCGCCTGCGCCGCAGCACGCTGATGCAGGCCGACCATTGCGGCGTAGGCTACGGTGACAACACGCGGATCGCCGGGAGACTGCTTGAGCCACGGAGCGATGGTCTTTTGAGCTTGTGCATAGCGGTTTTCCGCCAAGTCCAGTCGAGCTTTCAACTGCGCTAGCGCAAAGCTTTGATTCGTGTCAGTGCGGGCCAGGAGCCGGCGCAATTCAGTGCGGCGATTCAGATTCGCCAAAGAAAGGGCTTCAATTTTTAAGGCTGCGAGATTTTTAGGATCACCTTTCAGCACCGCCTGCGCCGCCGCCAAAGCCTGCTTGGGATTCTGTTGCACCATCAGCTGCGCTCGGGCCAATGCCACGCTGGGTTGCCCGGGGAGGTATTTTTGAATTTCATTGAACACGGCCAGCGCCGAGCCGGACTGGCCGCGAATCTGATAAATCTGGGCTTGCAACTGTTTTTCCGTCAGCCAAAGCGACATATCCTGGGGATTTCCCGGTGAAAGGATGGCGTCCGCCTGGGCAATCCACCGTTGGGAGGCGTTGAGGCGTCCCTGGGCAAACCGCAATCGGGCACGGGCGACATACACCCATGCGGATTGCGGCATTCGCTGGGCTACCCATGCCAGCGTATCCGAGGCGCGCGACAGATTATTTTTTCTGGCGTCCGACCCGCCCGGTGCTTCCATCGCTAATTGCAGATACGCACCCATGAGCATCTGATTAATTCGCAGACTTACGCTCTGATTGAGTTCCGGCGTCAAGCCGCCGCCCGGTGCCGGATGCGTCAAACCCAGTTTCAAATACTTAATGGCTTGTTCAGGCTGGTTGGCGCGGCGCAGAAATTCACCTTCTGCCGCATAGGCGCTCATATTGTCAGGTTTAACGGCGATAACTTTTTTGAAGATCGCCGCAATGCTTAACGGACTGGCTCCGGAAGCGAGCATTTGTTGCGCTCGGGCCTCCAGAACTTTAGCACTATTGGGAGCCAGTTTTTCCGCCGCCGCCAGCGCCTTGTTTGCCTCATCCAGGTGGCCCGGCACCGCGCGATATATTGCCGCCAGTGAAAGTAAAGCGTCCACATTGCGGGGATATTTGGCCGAAAACGCCTGAAGAATCGCAATGCCTTTATCAAACAGTTTGTTCATCGTCGCAGTGTTGATCAGATTCTGCGCGTGTTCCGCCGCCGCCTGTTGGAGATAGACCTGTGCCAGAAGCGCATGAGGAAGTACATTATCCTCCTGGAGTTTACAGGCCGTTCGTAAATCAGCTTTGGCCGCGGTAAAGCGCCGATCCGTTAATGCGGCTAAGCCGGAAACGGATCGCAAACGGGCTTGAGCGCGGTCCATATAGGCGTTGATGTTTTTGGGATCCAGTTTAATAACATGCGTTGCCTGCTGTTCAATCTGCTGCCAGAGCGATGAATCATTGCCGGAGTGCATGGCATCCTGGTAAAAGGCATTCAAGAGCTTTTTGCGCGCGGATAGCAAATTGGGGTTCTGTTGAATTGCGGCGTGCCAGTCACTTAAAGCCGCCCGGTAGCGCTGAATATCTTTGCCGGTGGTCTGAAAATTCAAATCGCCGAGTTTGACAAGAATTTCCGCCGCCTGCGGCAGATGCTCACGCAATGCCACCACGGCCGCCTGCTGATAAAGTTGCCGCGCCATTTCGGTGTCATTTTTCTTCAGGGCCGCTTTAGCTTCCGCGACCAGGCGCGTGGGGTTGTTGTTAATTTTGATCAGTATGTAATAAATCCCGGCGATGCCGCCGAATATGGCGATCAGAACAACAATCAATATTGTTAAAAATCGTGTATTAACCCGTTTAGCCATGCTATTTCCTTCAAATCTCTTGCGAGAGTTATGGTTTCACCAATCAGTTTTTTTCACTTTGGACATCCGCTGAAGCGGGCAGAGCGGCGCTTGATTTACTGGGATGCGTTGTGGGTGCATTGAGTTTTTTCCAATTGGGCAGCAATCGTTCAATGGCCGGCAAAGATGCTCGAATAAACGAAGCAATCGCCTTCCTGGCCTGCGGCCTGGTGGTTAAGCCGCCCGGACCCTCCGCGGTGACTTCAATTTTTGCATCATAACCGTATTTGCTGGTCGTCCGCCAGAATAGCTCGCTGACCTGCTGGGGATTAGGCGCATATCGTCCGTCCACCTGAAATACATACGCCACGTTGACATATCGTCCGCGGTGTTGATCCATACTTAACGGAATTCCGGAATCGCTCATTTTTGGAGCATAAAACGAAAGAAATCGCATTTCCAGATTGGAATATGTGCCATTGGCATGTGGAACGTGATGGATGGTGATGAACGTATCATGAATGCGCTTCATGCCGATGCCCGCCCAACAGACGTTTGGAACATGGGGCGTAGCAAAATCTGTAGGATAATAGTTCAAATTGACGCGCACCTCTGATCCCGGCGAGCCGGGCGGCATTTTTGTATTTACATAGGGGCGTAACAGGTAGTGGTGCGTACCGAGCACCTGCACGACTTCCGCGGAAAGTCGCTGATCCACCGCCCCTTTGGGCATGACCCATGGCCCAAGCTTTTTTGGCAAACTCCGTAATGGTGCCTGCAGGGGAGTACGGAGCTTCTGCAATACCACATTAAAGGCATGGGAAGCCACCGATAGTGATACCAGCCCGGCAACAAGAACCCCTATTGCGACCAGCGGCGGATAAAGTTTTTTAGCGGATGGTGTGCCATTGCTCATGCTCCGGCCTCCTGTGTGGGATGGCCCAGTTGTGCTGTGTCATCGACAAAAAGATGCGCTTCAAATAAATCAATTAACTTCGCGGCCCCCAACTGCAACAGCCCGGCGGGAATCAGCATCAGCAGGCCAAGACTTGCGTGCGTGCTGCCGCGCGCCCATTCAGGTCCGGCATACGCAAACAGAACGCCCGAGAGCGTCACGCGCAGGGCATTAACAAATATGGCAATGGGCAAAGCGCACAATGAAAGCGTGAGTTTTTGCCACATGGGCCGATTGGTGGAATAAGCCAACGCCACCGCCAACGCGAAAAATGCCGTCAACATCCGTATGCCGCTGCAGGCCTGCGCGACATTCAGCGAGGGCCATTTATCCCCCACCTGCAGGTGAATTTGCGTGGCCTCACGATAGGCATGAATGCCGAAAAGCAGAAGCATGTGGGCTCCGCCGGAGGCGGCAATCGATTGCAGCGGTGTGGTGAGTTTGACATACAACGCCTGGGGTGGATTAATCATAAACAGCAGATAACAGATCGGCAGCCAGAGGATTTTCATCTGCTGCCAGCCCAGCAGCCACAAACCCAATCCAAACAGCACCACCAGCATGCTCAAATCGGAGAATTGCTCCTGTCCGGTAATCCGAAACAGCACCTGCCCAAAAACCCCGAATGCCAGCATCGCCAATCCAATATAGGCCGGTTGAATCGGCAAATTCCGCAGTGTGTTCCATCGCAAATAGATAAACATCGCACTGATAACCGGAATTAGAAACCCCTGGCTGAAATTCGGATTGGTGCTCCATACATGCACCAGTTGTTCAAAATTAATGCGATACAGCCAATAGAAAAAAACCGCAAGGATGGCAATGATCGCAAAAACATAACCCGGCAATTCACGTTCCGGCGTTTTTTCCATTCGCAGGGATGCGACATAATCGTAGCGCAGCGGTGTAGCGGGCGGGGCTGACCCGCGGTCAGGTGAGGCGCTGGACGTTTGTGAAGCCGGCATGAGTCATGCTCCGCGTGCAATCCGTATAAATTTGATGCCGCCGGTGTCCGATGCTTTTCAAAATAACACCCAGCGAGCAACCTTCCTCGGCCAAATGTACCGTGCTATCAGCAATGCCGCGCCGGGCGATTCCAGAAAACTACTGGATAATTGTCGGCTGGATGTAGTAGTTCCGATCATAGGTAAAGCCGAAGCCGTAACTGGCTGACAGGCCGTTACGAATAATCGCCAATGGTGCGGCAAAAAAGTCGGTGCCGACATTTAACGTATCATACGGTTTAAGGAAAATATCCGGCTCTTGCCCGCTGAATATCGCCTGCATATTAACCTGAATGGTCGTTTCCTGATTATGCCCGATTCTGCGAATCAGTTCGCAACGTCGGGGAATCGCCAGCGGCCCGAAGTTGCCCGCCGCCGCGACCGCCTGTTCCAGCGTCAGTTTTTGCCCAGTCATGGAATACACACCGGGGCGATTGACATTGCCCATGACAAAATAAACCGAAGGCTTCAAAGGAGGAACATTAATAACATCGCCAGAGTGCACAACAATATTGTAGCGCGGGTCTCCGGCCATTAATTTCTTGAGATTAATGCGAATAATCACTTCTCCCGCGTAACCGGAAGAAGTGGATTTCTTATGGGCGTTAAAATTGTAGGATGCCGCTTTGGTTGTTGTGCCGGTTCCGCCGATGCGGACCCATTGCCCATTGACATACACAAACCGCCCGCTGGTGGTTCCACCTGTCTGCTCTACCGCTTGATTCATCAATGCTTCTTCCGATGCATTGTTATGATTCGCGGGTTGCTTGCCACTTTGTAATTGATTGGCAATCTGATTAAGCATGTTGGTTTGGCCGCCGCTTTGGGCGCTACTTGACGTTGCCGCCGCGGTTTTTGGCGTTTCTTTTTCAACCCGGCGAATGACATACAGATAATCCATGCCTGGTGTCTGCGGCACATCGCCGGCCAGCGCCAGGGCATCAAGCAGCCGGAAGTCCGGCGACATAATGTTGTAGGTTCCAGGGTGATTGGCCGCACCGATGACCGAAAATACGCGACGCCGGGCTTCTGTCAGGTCCACATTAACCTGCGGCCCTGGCTGGTGCGGTCCGGGCGCGGCCATCTGCCCGCTTTGAATTAACTTGTGGACGATTTCCCGGCGAAGTTGCCGGGTAGTCAGGCCGGCGGCATGAATTTCGCCGATAAAATCTAAGGTGATGTTGCCCTGCGTGTTAATTTGCCGGGTTTGTACTGATTCCTGCCCGGGTACAACGAGTTCAAACACCGAAATACTTAATACGTCCCCGGCACCCAAAACATACGGCTTATGCACCGGCAGCAAATCAGCGGGTGTTGGCGGTGTGGAATTAGCCCAAGCACCGGCAGGCGGGTCATTGATCGCCAGCGAATCCAGGATCGGCCAGGTGACAGGTTGCACCCGCCCGAATGGATGATCTTTATCAAAGCGCCCTACTTCGGCGGGATTTAAAAAGGAATTTCCTAAATTCAGGTAGTCCAGCGGACTGGTCGTCTGGCAACCGCCAAGTCCCACCAGTAGCCCGGCCATAAGGCCGACTTTGATCCAACCTTTTCCGATTCGCTTGCCGCGTGCGCCGCGGTTGCCATTCGCCCGGCGGGATGCGCCGCACGAAGCATTGTTCAAAGAATCAGAACTATTACGATCCGCGATGTTCAATGTCATGCGCCAACTCTCCGAGTCAGAAAAACAAATCTATCATGCCATACTGTTGAAGATTCAATGCGAGATTTCGCATTCAATCAGCCAACCATATTGTTAAAGTATGTGCCGAAATCCTAATATCCACAAGTCCGGCGGTCGGATTTCTATTTTTT
This sequence comes from Planctomycetota bacterium, assembly GCA_021818565.1. Lineage (GTDB taxonomy): Bacteria > Planctomycetota > Phycisphaerae > WQYP01 > WQYP01 > JAMDCX01. The sequence continues at coordinate 4,736 of JAKATV010000110.1, read as the reverse complement.
GGCACTAAGCGTCAACTCCGGAAACCCGCTTAACTGTGAATGTTCAAGCGCTTTGGGTCTTCTGTCAAGCCTGCGGACCGCCCGCAGAAATTCCTGCTTACTTTATCGGCCATCCCGGTTAAAAAGTATCAATAAACCGCAGAGTATGTCCCTGAACATCATTATTGGCGGCAGGTGCCCGGCAAATTGTTTATTATCAGCACTTATTGGCCAGTCGGTTGAAGAATCTGCCGAACAAAATCCGCACGGGCCGCCTTGCGGGCTTCCCCCTCAAGGCGCTTGCCAAGCAAACGCTGCAAATGCGCCGGCTGCACGGTTAAAAATATCTTGTTAATCGCGTCAATGTCCAGGCCCACAACGCGTTTCATCGCCACACCCATGCGCAGATGCGATAAAAAATAGAGTGCCTCTTCGGTGGTCAGCAAGCGGGCATGGCGTAACATCCCAATGCCCCGACCGATTTTATCGTCCACCACCAGAGGACGTTCATGCTCCAGAATCGCCCGGGCCGTCATTTCCGCTTCAATGATCCGTGGAATGACCGAATCACTGAATTCGGAAAGGATTTCCTCTTCGCAACGCCCTAACGTGGTCTGATTACTGATCTGATAAAAATCTCCCACCGCTTCCGTGCCTTCGCCAAACAGGCCGCGGATGGCCAGGTGCATATCCCGTGCGGCCTGAAATATTTTTTCAATTTCACCCGTGAGTTTCAACGCCGGCAGGTGCATCATCACGGAAACTCGCAAGCCGGTTCCGACGTTGGTCGGACACGCCGTGAGATATCCCCAGCGTTCATGAAACGCATAATCAAGCTGTTCCTGCAGCAGGTCATCGAGTCGATCCGCTTCGCGCCAGCATTCCCGTAATTGAACACCTGATCGCATCACCTGCAGCCGCAGATGATCTTCCTCATTGACCATCACGCTTAACGACTCATCAGCCGTAATCGCCACCCCCCGGCTTCCCTCCCCCGACGCCAACTGCTTGCTGATTAAATGCCGCTCCACCAGCATTTGCCGGTCGGTATCCTCGGTTTTATCAACTTCTATATATTGCAGATTTGACAGCCCCGGCAACGCGGTCAGTCGCTCGCGGCATAAGCGATGCAGTTGCATGCGCTGGGTACGATTGGCCTTGCTCATAAATGGAAACGCTGCCAAGTTGCGCGCCAAACGCACCCGCGAACTGATGACAATATCGTTATGCGGCCCTTTGGCGCTAAGCCACTCACCGGGTTGTTTAGCCAAATCATCAAAAATCATCACTTATACCGCCTGAATTTTATTTCTCCGGCATCCCGCCGCCGCCATAATACGCGTCACTATACATCAAACTGAATTTTCCAGAGTTTTAATCTGGTCTCGCAGTTTTGCGGCTTTTTCATAGGATTCTGTCTTTACTGCCTTTGCCAGTTCGCTTTGCAGACGTTTCAACTCTGTACGCCGCAGTTGAACGGCATCGGGTTCATCCGGCTGTTTTATCGGACTAATGCCGCGGCGCAGCGGTGTTTTTCCCGTATGGTGTTTGGCACCCTGCTGGGCTTTTTCAATGACAGCGCTAAGCAACTTTACGAAAATGTCGTAATCTTTCTCGCACCCCAGTAGCCCGGTATCTTTGAATTCCTGCCAACTCATGCCGCAATCCGTACAATGCGGAGAATTGCCCAGCACCAATTGACTGCTGGCCGCCACAAATTCATTGAGTATCTCATTTAACGGCAGATGCTCTTGCGGGCTGTATCCCGCAGCCACGGCGCACTGTTCGCACAAATCAAGCGCAACAATGGATCCGTTGCTTATTTCCTTGATGTGTACCGTCGCCGGTTTATTGCATCGATTGCACATCATACCGCATCACCGTCCCAAAAATATTTCTGCCGCCCATCCTGTCGCGACAGCCCGCAATACCACCACTGATCTCGTGGCCTTTAGCAGGCCCCAATCACGCCTTCCGTATCCACCACAATATTAGGTGGCTCCGCGCTGCAATTCAAGCAGGTTTGGCGATGGTGCGTGTTTATGGATCGCGCACAGCAAGCCAGTGGCTCCACGTGGCGGTGCGGCGAAATCTCACACAGCCGCCGACTTTGCCCGCGGTGTCGCATTCGACTCCAGGAGCCTGTCCGAGTAATCGCAATCCCGGCCATTACTCGGACAGTCACGTCGCGCCAATCACGAGGCTGTTTTCATACTCGCCTGCCATTGCCCTTGCTGGCAGCGCGACATATTCCCAGTACCGTCAGTCACCGCGGCATGAGTCAGGCCCGGGGCTTGCCATTGTGCTGCAAAATGAGTTTCTCCTGTTCAGCCAGGCGCATGTCGTGATCCATCATCATTTTTGCCAGCGCCTCCAGATTAACCTTGGGTTTCCAGCCCAGTACCTTTCGGGCTTTGGAACTATCACCCAGCAGCAAATCAACCTCGGCGGGGCGCAAATAGCGCTCATCCATTTTTACATATTGCTTCCAATCCAGACCCACTTGCTTAAAGCACAATTCAACCCATTCCCGCACGCTGTAGGTTTCTCCGGTGGAAATAACATAATCATCCGGCTTTTCCTGCTGAAGCATCAGCCACATCGCCTCAACGTAATCTCCGGCAAAGCCCCAGTCCCGCTTGGCGTCAAGATTTCCCATGTATAACGCATCCTGCAACCCCAGTTTGATGCGCGTGGCGGCGCGCGTGACTTTTCGCGTTACAAATGTTTCGCCCCGGCGGGGTGATTCGTGATTAAATAATATGCCGTTACAGGCGAACATCCCGTAGGCTTCGCGATAATTAATGACCTGCCAGTGGGCGTAAACCTTGGCACACGCATACGGGCTGCGCGGATGAAAAGGTGTGGTCTCCTTCTGCGGCGTTTCCGCGACTTTGCCGAACATTTCACTGCTTGATGCCTGATAATACCGAATCGGTCGTCCCACATCACGAATGGCTTCCAGTAATAGCAAGGCTCCCATGCCGGCGGTATTAACGGTATATACGGGCTGATCATAGCTGACACGCACATGCGATTGGGCACCAAGGTTATAAACTTCGGTCGGCTCCGTGCGCGTAAGAATATCCCGCAGCCCTGACGCATCGGTTAAATCACCGTAATGCAAGTGCAGACGCGGGCCGCGCTCATGGGGATCCTGATAGATATGATTCAGGCGTTCGGTATTAAAACTGCTTGATCGTCGGATAATGCCATGGACTTCATAACCTTTGGCCAGCAGAAACTCCGCCAGATATGAACCGTCCTGGCCGGTAATTCCCGTTACCAGGGCACGGCGGGGATTGGTGTTATTCATAATTCCTCGCAAAATAGAACCTACCTGATCATTTTCGGACATTACCGCGGCCAGCATTAAATTTACTGCCGATAAGCCACGCTGTCAGCCTCCAACTCCGCGGCAACGGAATAATATCCCATTGCGGCGGAATTCCCAATGGTCGCAGTGATTTGACAGCGGCGAGATAAGCCTATATAAATATTGCGTTGTCGCGGCGACAAGGTTTGGTTAAAGCCTGATCTTTCAAAGCGACGATAAAATTTTTGTGGTGCTGTTGACAAGCCCCAAAGTTTTGGTAGAATACTGAACTCGGTTGAAGAAATGATCTTCAAGACGAGAAAATTTCAGAAAGCCGTTATGCTTCTGAAATGAGGTTGGAAACAATACGCGGTTGCCTAAGCCGCATAACCCCAAGGAGTCTCGATTGCCAATCACAAACTCGGTGGTTTGCATCGGATAAACCCGCCTGACAGGATTCCCGCTTATCGGGGCCGTCGGCGAAGTCCGATGGCCAACGCAAAATACGACAATACAACAAGGGTTTTCAGCACCTGCTCAACAGCCGGTTGATTTTTAACCGACTTTGATCAAGTGCCGACAACCGACGATAAAATTGTCGATTGTGCGATGTTCTTTGACAAGTGAAGATTGCGTGATGTGGTAACAACAACTCCACATATAAAGCTAAGTTGTGCTTTCACAAGTACAAGCCATGTTGTTGGTTGAACGGGCAACTGTTTGGCCGGGAGCATGGTGCGTATCAAATGAAAGTACAGTCAAGAGCGCTAAATTTAAGTGCATTTCCGGGCACTCCGGAAATGCCAACCAGAGTTACTCAAGTGGCCCCGACCACAGCTTTACGAATGGGCAATTACCAGGCGTAGGGCAAGTTGATTTTGACAATGCCAATTCTGCATGTTGTGAAAGCTTCTGAAAGGAAGTGGAAACGGCGTGTGTGGTGGGACGGTTAAAAATCAATGTGGTCAAGCTACTAAGGGTATACGGTGGATGACTTGGCGTATAGAGGCGATGAAGGTCGGTGTAGCCTCCGAAATGCTCCGGGGAGCTGGCAAACAAGCTATGATCCGGAGATTACCGAATGAGGCAACTCATTCACGGCCCGCTGAATGCATAGGCGGGTGCGAGCGAACGCAGGGAACTGAAACATCTCACGTACCTGCAGGAACAGAAAGAGAAATCGATTCCGTCAGTAGTGGCGAGCGAACGCGGAAGAGCCCAAACCAGGGGTAACCCTGGGGTTGCGGGCCTCAATATGGGAGCCGAGTGGTTACTTGAACTGTCTGGAATGACAGGCCATAGAAGGTGAAAGCCCTGTAAAGAAAAACTGCAAAGCCCCTAGAGGTACCAGAGTAGCGCGAGACTCGTGAAATCTCGTGTGAATCCGGGCGGACCACCGCCCAAGGCTAAATACTCCTATACGACCGATAGCGAACCAGTA
>JAKATV010000094.1 GCA_021818565.1 Planctomycetota bacterium | reverse complement strand
AGCGTGGAACTGCTCAAGCAGCTTGATCAATACCTGACCCCGGGCGAAGGCGAAGGGTTTAAAGAAATTGCCCGGGACGTGTTCAAGAAGCAGTTGCAGCAACTTGGCGTGCAATTCGCCCTGCAATGCAATGACAAGAATTGGGGCGAAGCTATCCGCATTGGGCAGCAGATCACGGATCAATTCCCCAATACCCGTATAGCCGCCGAAGTGCGGGAAGTTATGCCGTCGCTGCGCGAAAAATTAAATCAGCCGGTAGGCGCGATTTAACGCCTGCGTTATGTTGATCGTATGAAAACGCTTTTTCTTGGCTCCGGGGCTTTTGGCCTGCCTACGCTCAAAGCCCTGATCCAAACGGGTCATGAAGTGGCAATGGTGGTCACACAACCGGATAAACCTGCGGGGCGGGGTCGCCACTGCACCCCTACGCCGATCGCCGCGTATGCGGCCGAGGTGGGGCTGTCGGTGTTGAAGACGGCCAACGTCAATAACCCCCAAGTACTTGCGGGGTTGCGTGCGGTTGCTCCGGATATTTTGGTGGTAATCGCGTTTGGCCAGAAAATCGCCGATGCTGTCCTGAATATGGCCCCCCATGGCGGGGTGAATCTTCACGCCTCACTGCTGCCGGCCTTTCGTGGAGCGGCACCCATTCAGCGGGCCATTCTTTCCGGCGAACATACCACCGGCATATCGGTAATTCGCGTAACAAATGTAATGGATGGCGGTGAAATCCTCGCACAGATTCCCACTGTGATAGGTGATAGCGAAACCGCGGGGGAACTGCATGATCGATTGGCTGAATTGGGCGCGCCGCTGATGCAGGAGGTTCTCCGGCAGATCGAAGCCCAATGTGTCCGCGCGGCTATTCAGGATACCACACGTATTTCTCCAGCGCCAAAATTATCCAAAGACATGGCGCATGTGGACTTTACGCAATCCGCGCGTCAGGTTTCCTGCCGCATCCGCGGACTTTCTCCCTGGCCGGGCTGCCTGGCGGATTTGCTCACGCCTGACGGCGATGTTCGCGCGAAAGTATCGTTACTTAAATGTCGGGAAGGGGCCACCGGTCAACTGTCTGGAAAACCCGGGGAGGTGCTGCCCGGATTATTTATCGCCTGCGGAACCGGCACGATTGAACTATTAACCTTGCAACCGGTTGGCAAACGCCCCATGGATATGCGATCATTGGCTAATGGCTACGGTATTAAGGCTGGCTGGCGTCTGCAAAGCCGGCCGCCGCCGCCGGAAGGAGCTTCATAATGGATAAAAAAAGGACAACACCGCCCGTGCGGAAAGATACGCTGGATGCCCTGAAAAATTTGGACAATTCCGAACCCCAGTTGCCAGCCAGTGCCGACGACCCGCGCAGCGCAACGGGCTTTGTGGCTATGCTGGCGCAGGGCCATACGCAACCGGACGTTTTTTCCCCACTGGGTTCCATATTGGAAGCGGATACGAAAGCCTCCCGCGGCAACGTCCCGCCGCCCCGCCCTCAACCTACGGCACTACCAAAATCACGAAATCATTTGACCGCGGAAATACCTGAAGCGAAAATCATTGAACCCCTGGCTAACCAGAAAGCCAGTGTGGCGGCTGCACCAGCCGCGCCACGTCCCAAAGCCGCTCAGTCGCATGAGTGGTATCGCTTAGCTGTGCCGCTGATGCTGGTCATGGGAAGCCTGCTGGTGTTGCTCGGGTTTTGGGCGGTCGCCTCTTTGGCCGGTATGCCTAACGCACTGATTCCGCATGACCACTATGGCAGCCGCTACCATGCCGCGATTTCACTGGCCTGGAAAATGCTGATCGCCCTGCCGATCGGCGCTATGCTCGACGCGATGGCCGTCTATATGCTGATTTACGTGCGAAAACACCACAGAAAATAACCCCTAACCCGCCGCTGCGGCAACGTCGCGGTTCGAAGCGCCGTGCTGCCACGGAAAAGCGGCGCTTCGGCACGCCAAGCGCAGGGCCAATCCTGCCGATGGAAAACCACATCGTGTCTTCAAACCACATCCCACATCCAACGCCGCCGCATTGACCCAATATCGTTAAACAAAGGTGTCAGGTACCGTTAATTCAGCAAATTCGCATTATTGATGCGGATGCCGGGGCGGCACTGGGTCGTAGCCACCTTTTACAAAGGGATGGCAGCGCAGCAGCCGCTTGAGCGCCAAGATACTACCGCGCCATGGTCCGTGCTCCTTGACCGCTTGAAGGGCATACACGCTGCACGTAGGCTCATAGCGGCAGTGTCCGCCTAAAAAGGGGGACAACGTGACCTGATAACCACGAATCAGCACCAGCAACGCATTTTCAAAGATCCGTGAAGCCGTTGTTCGTCGCGCCGGCGGCAGTGAGGATGAATCAGGTACGGCGGGAGGATCCGCTTCCGGCGAAGCTTGTGGCTCAGATGGATGTATCGGGGCTTGCATGTTTATCCCATATGGGTCAGATTGAATCAACGGGGAACACCATTTCGGCATAGGTTGTCTGAAACCCGAATTTCTCAAATAGCGCTTTGGCGGCGGTGTTTTTCTCGGCTGCCATCAGGCGCAATTGATTGACCCCCTTGTCATGTGCCCATTGTCGGGAATATTGAATCAAGGCATTGGCAATGCCGTGGCGGCGGGCATCAGGGCGCACCGCCAAGTCATGGATAAATGCATAATGGGTAAATTGATAAATTGGTATTTCCTGATTAATCGCGGCAGCCAGTCCGCCAAGGACTTCCGTCGAGGCTTCGGCGTGTTGCCTTTTGCGCCGCGCGATAATAAACAGCCAATCCGAATTGGCACGATTGCCGGTAATCCATCGAGTATATCGCTCTTGAATATCCGGCCGTAATGCCCATCGCAAGGGCCAATATTGCTCATGTTGCCGCTCCACCAGCAAAAACAACTCCACCAGGGCGGCAATATCCGATTCCGGCACCGGTACAATTTCCAAATCTGAGTAGTGTTGATCCATGATATCGCACTGCCAAGTATACAGTTATTATGACATTCTATCCGTGAAGCGGCCCGATTGGCTAAACGGTCAGATAGGTTCGCCAGCTTTTCCGCAGCTTCAGTTATTATAGGGCTGATGCGATCAATCCTGACGGCGGGCGATCCGCCTTGGCGCTGGCCCAGTCTTTATTGGGTTTACTGCCCATGCGGAAATATAATTCACCGCCGGTGAGAATATCGGCATTGGTAAACCAGGCGCGGGTTAATTCGCGTCCATTGAGCTTGGCGCTTTGTATGTACATATTATCATGCGAATTATTTTCCGCGATGATGGTAAAGGTGGTTCCTTTGGCGGGGTTATGAATCTTGGCGCGGTGAATGAGCGGACTGCCGATGATGTAAACACCGGTAACCGCATTAACCGGATAAAAGCCCAATGCCCCTAAGGCAAAGCACGTGGAAATTTGGCCGCAATCATCATTGCCGGGAATTCCATTTGGGGTGTTGTTGTAAAGGCCCAGCACTTTGCGAATCCAATATTGCGTTTTCCATGCCGCACCGGCAAAGGGGTAGAGATACGGAATGTGGTTGCTGGGTTCATTGCCCTGGGCGTCCTGCCCTACCATGCCGCTGATGTCCGGCTGTGAATTCAGCACCATGGACGGGGCGGTGAACAGGCCGTCCAGTTTGGCGATAAAGGCCTGGTCACCACCAAACAGGTCAATAAGCCCCTGCACGTCCTGCATGACATTAAACGTGGCCTGCCAGGCGTCGGATTCGGTGTAATCGGCGTGATATTGCCGGTCTGCAACAAACGGCGTGCGCCAGGACCCATCTTCAAGCTTGCCGCGCATAAAA
>JAKATV010000249.1 GCA_021818565.1 Planctomycetota bacterium | reverse complement strand
AATCTGCCCGGGACGCCTGGCCGAACAATACGATTGACGGTGGCCCGGACTTCGTCGTGATCCCACATGGTGATTCGATAGGTGCCTGTGATTCTTGCCATACCTGGTCAGGCCTCCGTTACTAAAGATCAGCGCTAGTGCTCTGTCACGTCATAATTTTAGGGTCCAGCGACTTGGAACAAGCTATGAATAGAGGGTTTTGGCATGCTGGAAACCCTAACTTTTTGTTGTGACAGGGCACTAGGAACCCAAAAGGCGGTTATATAAAATCAAACACAGGTAGAGACCATGCCCATCTTTATTGCGTTGTTGCGCGGGATAAATGTAAGCGGGAAGAACGTCATCAAAATGGACACGCTTCGCGAATGCTTTGCCCGGCTCGGCTTCACCAGCATCAGGACCTATATTCAAAGCGGGAATGTTGTGTTTGATAACGCACATGCTTCTGTCACTGGCTTGCGCAAAACAATTGAACAGGCAATTCTCAGCGAATTTGGATTTGCGGTCCCCATTGTCCTGAGAACGTCCAAGCAGGTCACGGAAATCGTTAAGGGCAATCCGCTTTTGAAGCGGCCCACAATTGACACTTCCAAGCTCCACATTACGTTCCTGTCGGATCATCCTCCGCGCAACGCGCCGGCGTTATTGCGGCCACTGGCCGGCACTACTGAACAACTTTATATTATCGGCAAGGAAATTTACCTCTACTGCCCCGCCGGGTATGGAAATACCAAACTCTCCAACGCCGCCATCGAAAAGAAGTTATCCGTCGTCGCTACCACCCGGAACTGGAAGACGGTCAATACACTTCTGGACATCGCGCAATGCAAGAACGCGCGGCCGAGCGGAAATCGCGCGTGAACTCCGAAGTTGGTGGCGCATAAGGCCGCACAATATCGCCACAACGCGGTGGGGTGAACGATCATCCAGAGGGGGCGAGCAGGCAAGAGAATTCGGAACCTGGAATCTAACATCCGGCATCTCGCATTTAGCAGCGACGGCACTTGCGAAGTATTCTAACTACCAACTCCGAACTCCTAGCGACTGGGCGACACTGTTTGCCAACGCGCCGGTCTTGTATAATCTTTGGCATGTCGCAGGCGATGGAACAACCTGAACTTGGTGTCGGCTTAAGCGGACCATATCTGTGGGCGTATCGGCATCGGATACGGTTATGGTCGGGATTTCTGCTGCTGATTTTTGTGCCCATGCTGGGGATTGGTTTGTATCTGAATCCCAGCCCGGCCGGCTTGGCAACCCATACGCAACTGGGGCTTCCACCGTGCGGATTTTACACCGAATATGGCTGGCCCTGCCCCACCTGCGGCTACACCACGGCCGTAACCCACGTGGCGCATGGTCAATGGTTGACCGCTCTGGCAACGCAACCTGCCGGAGCGATGGTGGGCTTTCTGGCGGTGGCGGCGGTGATTGTCGGTGTTCTGGGTGTGACCACGGGCACATGGTATGGGCCATCGTTTTTCTGGTTTGCCTGGAACTGGTGGAAGATATTGCTGGTTGCGACAGCGGTTATTTTAAGTGCCTGGGGATATAAAATTCTGATTATGAGTGCGTGGTTCCGCCACCACGGTTAGAATTCCCACCAGGAGCCGGTCCGAGCAATGGCCAGGATTGCGATTGCTTGAAAAGGCTCCTGCGGAATTTGCGGCGTTGCCCACGAATGATGAACCCGCCGGCGTGTTGAAGATTCAGACCAGACGGTGATTTGGCCAGGAAACATGTATGAATATAGATTTTAATAAACGCCACTATCAAGGGTGGATACGACCAACCGCGATTGTGGCTCTCCTGGTATTGATGCTGGGAGCCGGGGGATGCGAATTTTTGGGGTTGGCCGCGGAAAATGCCATGGGCGTTGCGGTCAAACCACAGTATCGCGGGTTGGCAAAACAGAGTGTGGCCATTGTGGTTTACGAGGATGCGTCAACGATGTTCACGTATCCACAGGCCCAGCAGGAAGTTTCCTCGTTTGTGTCGGCGGCGCTCAAAAAGCATCTTCCCAAAGCGCGTATTCTGGATTACCACCTGGTGCTGAATTATCAGAATGCCAATCCCAACTGGGATGTTTTGCCCGTTAAAACCATCGGACTGCATTTTGGGGTTGCACGCGTGGTTTACATTGAATTGCTGGATTATACGGTGCATTCCCAAAAAACCAATTATGTCCTGCAAGGCGACATCAAGGCGCACGTGGTGGTATACAACACGAAAATTCCCGGCGACGGCGACGTGTTTCACACCACGATTAACGCCCAATGGCCAAAATCCGGCCCGCTGCCCGGTTATAACACGGATGCCAATACGGTGCGTATGAATACTTTGCAGCGATTCAGTACCCTGCTGGCCCGTTGCTTCTATACCTGGCATAATCGGGGGAATGGCTATGCGAACTAAAATACATCCAATCCGGGGCGCACTGATCGCCACGCTGCTGATCGCCACTGCCTGCAGCCTGGGTGGTTGCGAACTGGCTTATCTGATTGCGGGCAACGGCTCGCATGCGGCGCTTTATAAGCTACCGAAAAAAAATCGCATTCTCGTGCTGGTGGATACTTCCGCCGGCAGCCAGATAAGTATTCATGCCATGGCCACTTTGATGACCTTAGTGAATCAAACCCTTTATCAGCACAAATGCGCCAATCGATTTGTGCCCGCGTACCGAATTGTGGCCCTGCAGCGACGGAATCCGGAAAAATATCAGGCCATGGGAATTGCGGATATCGCCCATGCGGTTAATGCGAATGACGTTATTTACGTCTACATTAAGCGCTTTGACGTTACCATTGAAAGCGCCGGCCAACTCACCAAAGGAAATGCCGACGCCCTGGTGAAAGTTGTGCAAGCTAATGGCACGCGATTATGGCCAAAGGACGGCTCACCGGGGTTGTCTGTAACCGCTCGCATCCCCACCGGAACGGCGGTAAGCCAAAGTCCGCAGATGGTGCAATCTGATATGGTCACCATCCTGGCGCGACGCATTTCCCGAATCTTCTATCGCTATGCCGTAGGCTATCAGCCCAAGTCGCAATAAATTTTGCGGCGACTTGCAGCCGGTCCGAGTGTCGGCCGCGATTGCGATTGCTCGGACAGGCTCCATGTGTGTTGTCACACCCGTATCAATCAACGTCGCCAACCGCACTTACTGCGTTCCAAGACCGGCAGAGCCGGCGGCTATGTGATGTTTCTTCGCGCGGCCGTGGCGCAAGAAAATATTGCCACGCCCCGCCGGAAGGATATTGTAAAAAACTCCCCGGCGGCAAGCCGGGGAGTTTTGAGAAACGCGCTAATCCGTGCGACCGAATTAATGCCGGCCGGTGGCGAACTCGGCGGCCTCTTTAAGTTCCGCCCTCGCCTGGGCGATTAACTTCATAGCCGCTGCACGATGTCCGCCGTAAATGGGTTTACCGCGATGAAGAATTCGGTTGGCAGTGCGCAAATGCCGGGCCGCAAAGAATAATATTCTCAGCTTGGGCGGTAAATGGTGTGGGTTATTTGTTGCGCCGGTCGTCTGGGCCTGCACGGTCGCAGATGGTCCGTTGATAATCGTCCCGGCGACGAATCCCCCGACGATCGCCGCGGCAAGCATGACAGCTAAACCTGATTTCCGAATAGAAAACATAAAACTTCTCCAAGAAAAGGACCCAGCCCCGCCGACCCAGCCGCGACATCGCAAGCCGTTGACCAGCGGGCGCTTTTATTGCACCCTGTTTGCCCGTCTACGCTACGACCGGCCACGCGCCGCTAAAAAGCCACGCATGTTCATGGCATGGTGCAACACACGGCACGCAGACGGA
>JAKATV010000106.1 GCA_021818565.1 Planctomycetota bacterium | reverse complement strand
TTGCGTAGTTTCCATTGGCATGGCCTTTGCGATTCTGATTGTTATTCAAATAGCGCAGCATGGCGGGGTCTTTACTGATATTAACGGTCAATATCTTGGCGCTGCCGGTGGCGAATTTCCGGAACAATTGATTCTGCATATACATGTGATATGCGTTCTGCACGGTTGAAAATGCGCTGACAAACAGCCCATGCCAGAACAAGGTCATTTTCTCTTCCAGAGGCCGCTTGGTTTTTATCATGCGGTTAATCCACCAGCAGCGCATTTCCTGCATTTTGGAAAAACCGCTTTGATTCAGTAGTTGAAAATATTCGCGCCGCTCTTTTTTGCTTAATGGCCCTAAAAATCGACGAGCTTCACGGAAATTCGCAAATACCCGGTGGGATAATGGTCCGAATTCTAAGCCCGGCAGATCATCCGGAATGCTCTGATAATAGACCATGCTCTCAATGGCCTGATGCGGTCCCATACGCACCAGAGATTCAATATCCTCGGGGGTGCCCCCAAAGCCGGCACGGTTTAACAGATGGCTGGCCGTTCGCCAATCCCATTTAAATGAATTATCAGACCAGATGGGCGTTAAGAGCGATTCAGAAGCCGTGAGCATGGCAGATACTCCCGATATTCAGTAATGGCCGCGTCCGATATATTCAGTTATCGGCATAAATCAGAAGCCGTCATCAGGATGTTTTGCGGCGATGCGTGGTGCCGCAATAACATCGTGTATGGCTTCTGCTGGGTTAAACGCGCAACCCCGGGCGAAGTTGCATCCGCCGAGCGCAGCGGCACATTCAATGTGTCGGCTAACATGACGGATGTGGGTGCCCGTAAAAAAATTGTCACGCCTCATCCGCCCTGTTGCCGCCCTCACAGGCCATCGCTTGCAATGCCATTGCTGCAACTATCCGCTATTTAGCGCGTGTGGTAACGTGATGATGATGAAACGGCCATTTTGTTTATCGGTGCCCCGGGCATTTTTCGCCGGCTTATGCGGCAGCTTGCTCGCCGGGCTTGGCATCGGCGCAGCGTATGCGGATTATCCCGCCGGACCGAGTCCCGCGATTACCGTTACCATGCCTCCCGCGGCACCGTTGTGGAAACTTGGCGCTGCGGCCCCGGCGCTGCATATCACCACATTATCCGGCCAAAAGATTTCGTTATCGCAGTTCTCGGGCAAGTTAATTGTCCTGGAATTTGGCAGTCTTACGGAACCGGCATTCAGGCTAAGCGCACCAAGCGTGAACTGGCTGGCACATCAATGGAAAAAGAAGGTGCAGGTGCTCATGGTGTATGAGAAAGAATCTCATGCCGCGGGCAGCGCACGGGCGCTGAACATCAACAAAGCCGAGGGCTTTGCCATTCCCCAGGCACAGGATCAATCTCAACGCCTTGCCGACGCACGCCGGGCGCAACACGTATTGCACCTGCAATTTCCCCTTATGACCATTGATAACGCGAAAAATCAGACGGCGTTGGCGTACGGCGCGCTGCCGAATATGACGTTTCTGATCAACACTCAAGGGCAATTGATTGGGGCATGGCCATGGATGGCTCCGTGGCAGCTTCGGGGTGCTGTTTCGGCTGTGCTAAGTGGCAAGCCGATCCCGGTCGGGGATATGAGTTCGGGCTTTACCGCCAGCACATCACCGCCCATGGAATTCGATTACCAAGCCCTTCCGCCGGCGGCACCACAAACCCTCGCCGACGCGATTGACCGCGCGGGTGTCACCCGACAACAACTCTCCAAATTACTGCCCGCGCTGACCGATTTTTCCACCAGCTTGTTGAAGGCCCGGCAGCAACTGGCGCAGCTTCGCTCCAGGAGACGGCAATTCAACGGCAACTTTCGCCAGGCGGTGGGTAAAACCCTCAAGGGCTTGCGGAAATCTGCCAGGGAATTGACGGGAGCATTGCACCGCTATGTCAATAACCGGCAGTATACGGAAATTCTTTCCGCCATTGACCGTGGCAGGATGCGGCGGGTATTTGAGCCTCGGAGCCGGTCCGAGTAATGGCCCATAGTCGCCTCCACCGACGGCCCTATGCCGAGGAAGGGTGAGACTTCTATTTCGGCTAAGGGGTGACAGTTCTATTTCGGCACAACACATGACATGCCCGTGGGCATTATTTGATCTATTTATGCCATCTTGTATACTGATGTGCTTATTCACAGTCCGGTGAATTGTCCTGGCAAGACATTTCACAGCCTGTGTATAAGCCCGGTAAGGCGTCAGCCCGGGATTTTCATCAGCGATGTAGCTGAGGAAATAAAGTCTGGGCCGGTCTTTTTCGCCTGTCATTTCCGCGGTCACTTTACTTTTAATGCGGTTATCACAGGGAAAGGTTCCAAATCGTATATGGTTAATTTCGCGTTACTCAAAGAATTAGGCTTGGATGATCAGGCCGCATCCGTGGAAATCCAGAGCAAATTTGAAAATATTGATGACGCCCAAATTGGCGGACTTCTGGAGAAAAGCGGCAACAGTTTTACCAATGGCTCGATGCTCAAAGGCAAAATTGTCAATATCCGCGGCGATGATGTCGTGCTGGAAATCGGCCTCAAGAGCGAAGGCGTGCTTTCACTGATGCGGGAATTTGATGATCCTTCATCTGTTGAAGTTGGGGATGAAATCACCGTTCTGCTGGAACAGGTGGAATCCGAAAATGGTCTGGTGCAGATTTCCAAGCGGAAAGCCGACCGCATCATCGGGTGGGAAACCATTGTCAACACCAAAAAAGAAGGCGATCCAATCAGCGGTAAAGTAACGCGTAAAATCAAGGGCGGCCTGCTGGTGGATATCGGCGTGCCCGTGTTCCTCCCGGCTTCACAAGTGGATATTCGCCGCCCGGCGGATATTGGCGAATTTATTAACAAAACCATTGACGCCGAAATTCTTAAAATTGATCTTGAACGCCGCAATATTGTGATCAGCCGTCGCAAGCTTATGGAGCGTCACCGCAGCGAAGCCAAGCAGAAACTCTTTGATGAAATTGTTGTCGGGCAGGTGCGTAAGGGTACGGTTAAGAATATTGCCGATTTCGGTGCCTTTGTGGACCTTGGCGGCGTGGACGGCTTGCTGCATATCACTGATATGAGTTGGGGCCGCATTAACCATCCATCCGATATGGTCAAACTGGATGAGGAAATCGAAGTTGCGGTTCTCAATGTGGATCGCGAAAAGGAAAAAATTGCCCTGGGCCTCAAGCAGAAACATGCCTCGCCATGGGAACATGTTGATGAGAAATACCCGATCGGCACGCGCATCAAGGGCCAAGTCACCAACATCATGAGCTACGGTGCCTTTGTGAAACTTGAAGAGGGCGTTGAAGGTCTGGTGCACATTTCCGAAATGAGCTGGACAAAGCGCATCAATCATCCTGGAGAGATGCTCTCTGTGGGTGAAGAAGTTGATGTCGTCGTGCTGGAAGTCAATAAAGGCAAACAGGAAATCAGCCTTGGCGTTAAACAGACCGAAGCCAACCCCTGGACCGTTCTGGCGGAAAAATATCCGCCCGGCACGGTGGTTACCGGCAAGGTCCGCAATTTGGCCAACTACGGGGCCTTTATTGAAATTGAGGAAGGCATTGACGGCTTGCTGCACGTAAGTGATATGTCCTGGACCAAGAAAATTGTCCACCCCAGCGAAATGATCAAGAAGGGCGACGCCATTCAATGCGTCGTTCTCAGTGTGGATCAAGAGAAGAATCGCGTGGCTCTGGGCGTCAAACAGTTGGCGGAAGACCCATGGCTGCACGCGATTCCCACCAATTACCACCCCGGCATGATCGTCAAGGGCAAAGTCACGAAGATCACC
>JAKATV010000096.1 GCA_021818565.1 Planctomycetota bacterium | reverse complement strand
GTCAACTGCAATTTTTTCGCGGATAAGCGGCAACGCGAGGGCAGAGATTTTCGGGAACTCAAGGCCAGACGGGCGATCATGGGGTAGTTGAAACGGCCTGTCTGCCGCAGCAGATTCAGCATTCTGACGCGCTGGTCATACCGGGCCTGCTGGTAGGCCAACTGGGCGGAAAGAGCTAAATCCTGGGCGGTAATGACATCCAAGTTGGTAGCCACACCGGCACTGTAAGAGTGTTGGGCCTGATGATAGGCGGCCTGGGCTGAACGCATCTCTGTTTTCAAATTGGCCACCAATCGCACGCTGGTAAGCCAGTCTGTCCGTGCAATGCGCACCTGTTCCATGATCTGCCGGGCCAGCAGTTGGCGCTGCAGCATGGCCTGGCGCATCTGCGAATAGGCGGTGCGGATATTCTGGTAGATCATCCCGCCTTCAAAAATTGGAAAATTGGCACTGAATAAGCCGCTCCACCAACTGTCACTTGGAAACTGCTCTTTATACAGGAACGTATTAAAATCCACCGAGACTGATGGGAAATATTCGTCTATGGCCGCGGACACATTTCTTTCCGCAGTGATCACCGCATCATCGGCGGCGAGGAGATCCTGCCGCTTAACCAGGGCAATCTGGTCCAGACGGGCCAAATCCGATATCCGGTGCGGCGGATTAAATTGATTGATTAAATGCGTGCCATTGAGTGTCGGCACGCCGATGAGAAAAGCCAATGTGGCACGGCCCTTATCGACATTGTTTTCGGCTTGTGTAAGCTGCACACGGGTACTGGCTTCATCCGCCTGGGATTGCAATACCGAAAGCTGCAGAGCCACACCCGCTTTTTCTTTGTTGGTCTGGCTTTTGACGTTGGCCTGCTGCACCCGCAGGGTTTGCCGCAGCACCGCCACAGAACGCTGGTCGCTTAGCACCTGATAATAGGTCTGGGCGACCTCCAGCAGTAAATTGGATTGCAAATCCAGCAGCAGGGCCTTGCGCTGATTGACATACGCACCGGCGGCGGAAATGGCGGTGGCGTCTTTGAGCACGTTTACATTTAACTGCGTCTGCAGCGGAACATTGAAATAATGCGTCTGAAAAAACTGTGAGACGCCTGCCGGCATACCACTGGTGTTAAATTCGTGCATCTGAAAATCCTGTGCCCCCACACCCACGGTGGGCATGAACGTGGAGAAGGCCTTGTCTTTGGCAATCATGGCCTGAAGATAATTTTCCCCGGCAATGGCCAATTGCTCATTGTTGTCATTGGCCAATTTGA
This sequence comes from Planctomycetota bacterium, assembly GCA_021818565.1. Classification (GTDB taxonomy): domain Bacteria; phylum Planctomycetota; class Phycisphaerae; order WQYP01; family WQYP01; genus JAMDCX01. Next base: position 2,551 of record JAKATV010000096.1, on the reverse strand, counting down.
GCGCCGCCGCCAGCGTGAGCTGGGATGGAACAATCAGTTGCGCAGAACTTGTGGCCGGCTTGCTGTGCAACACCTTGCGGTAGTGCATGACTTCTTCTTTTTGATTCACACAGCCTGCCAGAGATACCAATGAAGCTGCTGCCGCAATTAACAGTATTCGGCTGATGGTATTCATGTTTTTGTCTCCATTACTGATGTTATTGTGCCCGCTGGCAGTGAAACCGCTGTCTTTCTTTCCACAATGGGTTTGTTGCAACCCCGATAGGACTTGCGATTGCGGCGTGCAGCTTGAGCCAAATCGTTTTGCACATACCGCTTGCACATACCGCAATGCGCCCCCCCCCACTGCGGCGTAAATCATCTTCGAGATCGCAAAGGCCGTTGCAGAAGCCATTTTTTTCTCCGCAAAATCAAGCTACCATCCATTATATGAGCCAAGGCATATATAATCAAATTAAAACCGTCGGAGAACCTCGGTGTTCCCATGGTGTAGCGAGCGAATATTCCGCCCCAGTCTTCAATGCAAAGTCTTTTACGGCCCCGGTCCGGCAAATCAACGACTCAATCGCGCTAATCTCCAACGGCATCCCATGTCCATCCTTCAACGCGGGCAAGCTTACGCAGAAGCGTTCGCCGCTCCACCTGTTCGGATAAGGCCTTTTCAAATAGTCCATCCTCCACCACAGGAATGCCAGCCTGGCGCAATGCGTCCAGGGAGGGCGGCGGAGGTGCTCCCTCTTCCGGAGCGAAACCAAGAATTGGGCGAAGGGTAAGAATATACTGGTTGATCGCGGCCCGAATAGGTATTAGCGATGCCGCAGATGGACGATGTTCTGCCCTTAGACCATATTCCATGAGGGTCAGGGCCTCGTCCAGCACGGCGACGTTTACTCCGGCGGCGGCCGGCCGCCTGGTGCTGCGAAAAAAGTGTAGCACCGGATAAGTGAGGTGGGTTTCACTTAACCCAAGCAACATCGGGATTAGCACCAGCAGATGAGGCTGAATAGACGCACAATTATCCTTATCCCATGACTGGATAATAATTCCTGCTGGGGTTGCTCCCAATGTCCAAATGTAAGCACCAGTTTGCCGCTTATAAGTAGCCGCGGAGATAACTGGTACGAGGTATGCGATCGCCGCTCCGAATAGAAGAAATCCACTGGCACAACATACGTCGGTTAAAATTTCAAATATGGGTCCACGGGGAATAAAGTCCCCCATCCCAAGCGTGAAGAGGTTATAGCCGGTAAAGTAAATGCGCTGCCACACCCCAGCAGGCTCGCCGGTACCGGCCGCCACCACCGCTCCCGGCTCGGAACAAAAAATCAGGGCCCAACCCAGCCACAGCAGAAGCGTCCAGATGATCAGCGGCAACAATACGGAAAGCACCCCCCCCAAGCCAGAATACGCCGCATCCTGAGCCGCAGCACCATGAAACGCATGATTCGCGCCAGAAACAAACCTGTTCGCAGAGACAGTGGACCGAGGCCTTCAACAAAAGCTGTCAACAGAAGGTCTACAGCGGTTGCAGCAAGTATCAACGCCCCAATCGTCGCAATCAACACATTGGTGTATGGCAAAATAGTTTTCTCCACGCCACATGCGGCGAAACGCCACGGCATTACGATGACAGCCGCCATCATAACCCCCTCACTGCCCACCGGTCTACCAAAAAACGCATTGTGGCGCGTTTCCGGATGTCGCTGGCGCAGTTGAGCCATCGTGCACGCTTAGCGCACTGGATTGTATGGATCTGTATCCGCGTGAACATACCCACGGTGAAAGTGAATCTTGCAGATACTTGACCGATGCCATGATCAGGAGTAGGTACCAAATCGACTGGATCGGGGCCCCTGTTCCGGGGACAACGCACCGGGGCGGGCTTGACACACGACTTGACAATATATGCTAACGCGTATACAGTTAAATGCCATGGACGACGGGGGTATGGTGATGTGTCGCGGTTTGTCGCATCATTGCCGTCGCTGTCAGGCGGTGCGGTACGTGTTGCGGTACGGTGGATGGTCAGCACGAGCACCGCTAGAATGTGACGAGGCAACGGTGGAAGTAAAATACGGGCTGCAGAATCTCCCGAATTAGTCTGAAATTATCAGAGGTTCGGGGCATCATTATTTTGTCGGATTTCGAAAGGCCGCGTTTATGAAGAAGGTCATTATCAGAATCGTGGTGCTGCTTGTCGTGCTCGGCGGCGCGGCTTATGGTTTTTATCGCTGGAAACAAAGTCAAACGCATGGCCCGATTACAGATGTCCGACTTTATGGAAACATGGATGAGCGCGATGTGCAACTGGCGTTTAAGGAGTCCGGACGCGTAACGCGAGAACTGGTGCATGAGGGGGCAACGGTCAAAAAAGGGCAACTCGTCGCCACATTGGATACGGACTGGCTGATACATCAAGTGGCACAGGCTAAAGCGGACCTTGCGGCCCAAGCGCAGGTTTTATTGCGGCTGAAGAATGGCAGTCGGCCGCAGGAAATTGCCCAGGACCGGGCGCTGTATGCCGCAGCGCAGGCAGAGGCAGCGAATTATC
>JAKATV010000312.1 GCA_021818565.1 Planctomycetota bacterium | reverse complement strand
TCGCAAAAGCCTTGAACTGCGGGGTATTCCCATTGGAACAATGGATACACTCATTGCCGCGCAAGCCCGGTCACTTAATCTCACCCTGGTGAGTAACAATACAAGGGAATTTGCCAGAATCCCAGAGCTGCCGTTGGAGAATTGGACCAAACGCTGATCGTAAATCCACCGCGATCCAAGGCGTCGCCACGGACGGATCAGTTTTGCTCACTTCGACACCAGAAACTCCAGCATCAAAAGGCGTTGCTTACTCATTTCGTCGCAGGGGCCTATTTTCCAGCATACCTAATGCTCTGTTGAGGCAACGGCATATTGAATATTCTCGGTGATTGATCCGCCGTAGGTTCCATGCCCGAGAAATTCCCAACTTGACTTTGAATTTGTCGGTTTGGGCTGCAATTAACCCTAAAACGCTGTAGCACGGGCCAGCTCCCGGACGGGAGCGAAGGGGCGCTAACTCTGGAATTCGTAAAGGCAACCAAGCCGCAATATCTTCGTAAGGGCATCAAGTGCCTGGCGAGATTCCCGCAGCAATGCCGGATCGGCCAGATCAGCGGGAGCCAGTGACTCGCGATAATGTTTTTGCACCCAGCGCGTAAGTTGATCATAAAGCTGCGGCGTCAGAAGAACGCCTTGGTGCATGGCCGCGAGTTCTTTGGTGTTCAGCACAACCCGCAGGCGTAAACATGCCGGCCCCCCGCCGTTGAGCATCGACTGCCGCACATCGACAAATTCCACCCGGCTGAAAAGGTCCTGCTGCTTCAGCAGATCGATTTGCGCCCTGGCGGCTGTATGGGTTCGACACTCCTGCGGTGCTATCAAAGCCATGTCGCCGTTGGGGAGTGTGACCAGTTGGCTGTTAAAAAAATAGGTTTGCACCGCATCCGCCAGAGATAAGTTATCCTCGATAATTTCGACGAAGCGCGGCGGCGAACCCAACAGTCGGTGGCAGGCTTTTTGTATCACCGCGATGCTCTGACGATCAAATGCCTGCTGGTGGTATATCAGCACATCCAGATTCCCCATGGCCACCAAATCGGCGTGAAATGCTCCGGCGTCAATACACTCTCCTGCACGCTGGATCCCAACGGCCTGATCTTCACGAATAGCGTGCCGGTGCCGCACCGCAATACCGGCCCCTAAGCTTTGCCGAGCCGGAAAACGGTGCAGATATTCCTGCGGCTGATACGGCATGCCCGAATCAAACGCAAGGACCTCCAGGCCTTTCCCGCCATGCGAGGCAGCCAAACGCAAATAATTGGCGGCTCCTTCATCGCGTAAGGCCCACGCCGATGGCAGAGGATCATGCACCGTAAAATATCGGGTATTGGCAAACAGGGTGCGTAGAATTCGAGTATTGACGACCGATTCGATGGACCGATGCAATTCGGATAAAAGATTAGCCGGAGTAAAATGCACTTTGCCGTCGAGCGTATCGGCGGAGGGTGATACCGTCGCAGCGTTGGCCGCCCACATCGCTGAACTGCTGCTGCAGTTGGCCAACATCAGCGGATTATCTTTAGCGGCTTTAGCGATAATGGCCTGATCTGACCCCCGAAACCCCAGCGCCCGTAAAAATGGAAGATAAGGCCGTTCATGGGGTGGCAGCACTCCCTGCGGCACACCCAACTCCATCAGCAGCCGCATTTTATCCAGTCCTTGCAGGGCCGCCTGTCGCGGATAGGACCTTCGGCCCCGATTGCGCATCGAGGCCAGATTCCCCGCAGCTAACCCCGCATAGTTATGCGTCGGGCCGACAATGCCGTCCAGATTCAATTCCACCGCTTGCATCATTGAATAAGCTCCACAATTTGCAGGCCATTCTACCCCGCCTCGCGTCTAAATTCTTACCACGCCGCATCGCCAATTTTTTCGCAGCCAACATAGCGCCACAGGCAAAGATTTTACGGCGCAGCATTTTTTTCGTTAGCCGCCCGATCCGGCAAGAGAGATGGTCCATCGGTGCCATTGGTTGATGGCACCAACAGCACAAAGGCCGTCCAAGTGGGCAGCACGGCCACACCGGGAATGGCTTCCGCAATGCACGCACAGACCATAGGCCACTGAAAGCTCAGAATCAGCGCCAGTACAACTGCCGTTACCACATCCGCCAAATCATCTATCGGGTCAATAAAGCCGATCAAGCCACCACATGCCAGCCGCAGAGTATCATTGAAAATCGCGACACCCAAAGCGAGAATTTTTCTTCGTCGGGTCACGGGTCTGGAATGTATGACTGCCAGAAACGGATTCAACATACTGACAGGTTATATCAGATTGCGCGTCATTCTCCCAATTTCTGCGGCAACAGCGCTCGCCGCCGCGGGATACGGTTCAGTAAAACAAGTCCTCCCGCGGCAAGGACTACCAATCCGAGGATGGTGGGTTCCGGGACTGGATCACCGCTGATGGACATCTGGCTCCATTGCACATCGCTGTAGTTGCCGCCATTGTTATCAAAATATTGCACCTGTGTCGGCCCGCCGGAAAGCATATTTATTTGTCCGGTGAACGTCACCGCCTGCCCTGTGCCGGTATCGCCTGAAGCGGTGAGCGAATAATCTCCCAACGCATTGAGCAAAGTAAATTTGAAGATGTCATCAATTTTATAATTGTACAAAATGTTGGACTGCTGCACCGTGCCCGCGGCGTCGGTGGACCAGTAGGATGATCCGCCGCCGAATGCGGTCATGGCAAACAATACTTTGCCGGAAGCGTCCAGCAACCGCCAGCCCATATTGGAATCCGCGGACGCCGGGTTTTGCGGCGTAGCGTTGTTGGCCGCAGTCTGTGCATTGTTGAGATTTAAGTCCGTGGTGAAAGTTTGACCCGCAGCCATGGCGGCGGTAAAGGGTCGCGTGGCCGTGGTGATGTCGGTATTCAGACCCGTGTCGCCCGCCGATCCGGGATAAACATAAATATCAAAGGCGGGCGTGGCGACGGGAATACCGGTGTTGCTGGTCATGATCAGGCCACCGCCACCGCCGCCCCCGCCGGAAGGTCCGGAATAATTGAAGTTCACGTTCCATTTTCCAAACCCTGATCCGGAATTATCGCCGTTAAAGGTGGAATTGGCCTGATAATTTGTAGCATTGTCGATGGCGGATGCCGCCGTTACCGTCGGCAATGCAGCCTGATAGGCGCTGACATAACCCACCTTCATATCATAGGTGCCCACGCCGGGCGTTTGATAATTGGTGTAGCTGCCGCCCACGGCCAGGTTCATGATAATATAAAAGTTCTGATCAAATGGCGCATTACTATCCCCGGCCGGCGCGCTGGACGGCACCGTCCAGCCACCCGATTGGGTTTCATACAAGTTCCCATCGACATACCAATTCAACTGCACCTGTGTGCCGCCGGACCCGTTAGAAATCGGCTCCCATTGCAGATCGTACGTATGCCAGGAGGTTGTGGACTCATTATTTGGCAGGGTATAGACCTGATATTGCGTGTTCTGGCTGTTGTAACTGGTTCCCGAATGCAGGCTCCCCTGAACCTGATTGGTACCGGAACCTTGCGATTCCAAGACATCAATTTCACCGGATTGCGGCCAGCCACCATAGACGGAATCTGTCGGCATCATCCAGATCGCGGGCCAAAGCCCGGCACCAGCGGGCAATTGGGCGCTAAATTGAAAGAGACCATAAGTCTGGCTGAAAAGGCTTTGCGTGGTAATGCGCCCGGAAGTGTAATACGTGCCGCTGCTGGTGGCGGTGCCGATGGCTTGAATATTGAGATTTCCACCGGATACATTCACATTATTAGATGAGTTGGTGTAATGTTCGGATTCGCCATTACCCCAGCCATTGTTATTACCAATGTCATACGTCCAACCGCTAAGCGATGAGGCACTGCGGAAGGTG
>JAKATV010000022.1 GCA_021818565.1 Planctomycetota bacterium | reverse complement strand
GCAAGTGGCATGCGCAAATTGCTGATTAAGCGCGAAGGACGTGGCAATAATTCCGGGCGGGGTCAATATTGTTGTTTGATGTGTGGGATCGCGCCGATGATATCCGGAACTGTCGGCTGCGGCGGGTGCCCTTTCCGCGACGCGGCGGCACATTAAATGTGCCGGCTAACATTACGGACCAAGTCGCCCGGAAAAATTGCCAGGCCCACGACTGCGTACCTTTCTGGGGGGGGGGAATTCCAACCGTGTTGCTCTGCCAGTATACTTACTGTTTACGCCGCTGGGCGGGGCACGGTAGCGGCGGCGCAGGGCACTGCGGGAAATGCGGCGTTTTTGGCTCGGGGAAATGGTTATGTCAGCTCCGGTACATCCTTACGGTGATTATGGCGTGGCATTACGCACGCTGCGATCAGGACGCAATTTTCTCGGTTATGTGCTGTTTTTCAGCGTGATGCTGCAAGTGGTAGGATTTATTCTGATGCGTTTTACCACGCAGCCCTACCGTGCGGGCACTCCGGTAATTGTGGTGCACCATTCGCCGCGCCATCGCAGCGCCTGGTCAAATTCCAATCAGCGGCCCGTCCTGCGAGCCGGTTTGCCGGAAAGCCTTCAGGGTTTCGCCGCATCCGGCACGGAGGGACAAAGCATTGAAAATTATCAATCGGACCGTATGGTCCTGGGAGAAAAGGCCGGGCGGCGGTTGAATCTCCGGCGGCAGTGGCGTGAAAGTTATTACCTGATCGCGCCGATCACGCAGTTGCTGGGTTTATTAGCGTCGGGTTCGCAGGCCATTATTATTTTTGTCACACTGCTGGTCATTCTGGTAGCGCAGGCACCGGGCGTGGCCAATATGACGCGCAGTTTTATCTGGTCGGTTATTTTGCTGTTTATGGTTTTTCCCTGGCAGTATGTGTTGCCGGGATTTCCGATTCCCGGTGTGCTGTACGGCTGGCATGAATTACACAGCACGCTGGCGTTGGCATTTTTGCCGCCGCCGGGACATGGTATTTCGTTTGATCAGCGCATATTAATTGTCGGCAGATATGTGTTATGGCCGGTACTGGCGCTGGTGGTGATGCTGGTAACCGCGGAGCGGTTTCGCGCGGGCGTGCGGCTGGCAATCGGCCATCCGTTGCAAAGCATGATGCTGGGGGACAACCGCGGCACCCCAGGTTCGGCCCCGCGATCGCATGCGGGACCCGGCGTGCCGGGTACCAAGACCTGACAAGGTCACAAATCGTGCAACCAACCGCACTTTGCCCTATACTTTTTGCCCATGAGCTGGTTCATGAAACATCGCCCGTATACGCCCTTGCTGATCCAACGCAGCATCGTTGCATTGGCTGTGCTGCTGTTTTTGCTGCCGGCCCTTAGCCGGCGGTGCCGCGCGGTGGTGATTCTACCCCGGCCGACGGCTTCCTGGCTGTTGCAGAACGGCGTGTGGGTGCCGCTGGTAGCGCCCGATCCCAATAATCCGCCGGGGCAGGTGGCGGAAATGATTCAAGAATTAAATTCCGGCCGGCCCCAACGAATTCCCAAACAGGCCCGCCGATGGATTAAAGCCAACAAAAACAATCCGCTGGCCCCGGAAGTATTGCTGCTGCGGGGCGATGCGTACAATGCCATGGGTGCTAAATACACCGCCCTGTTTGCCTATGAAGATCTGCTGGATAACTACCCCACCAGCCCGCTCTACGGCCCCTGCCTGCGGCGGGAATATAACATTGCCTGCGCTTTTCTTCGCGGATACAAACGGAAATTTCTGGGCTTGCGTATTCTACCGGTTACCGGGGATGCTCTGGAACTTTTACGCCGCATACAAGATCGCCAGCGTGGATCACCTTTAGCGGAACTCGCGGGCATTCGTGTCGCCGATTATTACTACAGCGATGCGCGTTTTAACCGAGCGTTTCAGTCTTACCAGGATTTCCTGCGGCGGTATCCATACAGCCAGTTTGTGGTCAAGGCGACTTTAATGGAAGTGCAATGTCTGCTGGCCACTTTTCGCGGCGTAAAATTTGACCTCACCCCTCTGCGAAATGCCGACGCGCAACTTGAAACACTCACGCAGGAATATCCGCACTTTGCGCAGTTGGTGCAAGTGAAGGCTTTGGAAGAACGCATTTATCAGATTGAAGGCCGTAAGGAACTGGAAATTGCCCGATTTTATATTCGCTTCAGCAAGCCGGCGGCCGCCCGATATTATTACAATCGGGTGATTAATGATTGGCCGGATACGCAGTGGGCAAAAATTGCCAAAAAGGAACTTGTGGAGCATTTTGGGGCGGAGGCGATCAAGTGACTATCTCGCGACATATTCGGCGCAAGGGGCGAAGCATTGCGGGGATCCTGGCGTTAATGCTTCTGGCGGTTCTGCCGGCGGGGTGTGGATACACCATGAAATCCATTTATCCGGCGGGTATTCAGACCATCGCGGTGCCCATTTGGAAAAACAATACCTTTCGCCGAGGCTTGGAATTCCGCCTGACGGAGGCGATTGATAAAAATATTGAGTCCCGCACGCCGTATCGGTTGGCACCGATCAATCAGGCGCAGACGGAATTAACCGGCACCATCGTGAGCGTCACTGAAGGCGTCCTAAGTAACAGCTTCACGACGAATTTGCCGCAGGAAACACAAATTACCCTTGTGGTGGATTTTACGTGGCGCAATCTGCACAACGGAGCCGTGCTATCACGAAGGGTTAATTTTGCCGCGTCCAGCACTGAAATTCCGCAAATCGGCCAGCAGTTGCCGGACGCTGAACAGATGGCAGTGGAACGCATGGCCAAGGCGGTGGTCAATCAAATGCAGAAATCGTGGTAAAAGCGGTGCATGCAAGGCGGTACGCGGCAGGTTACCTCGGCAATGAACGCATTTCCAATAACTTCCCAAAATCCGACGTAGCGTCCCCGACAAATCCGCCGGTTATGTCAGTGGTACGCCATGAGAGTGCCGCGCAAATCGGGAACTTGTTTTGACGGTGTTCATCGCTCTTATGCGAAGCATTTCCACGGAGAAATAAAAAAGGCCCGTTGTACCGGGCCTGAGAGATCAGGGAAGTCTTAAGAGAAATTGGCAAAGCCGGGCGAAACGCCGCAGGCTTACTTTTTCTTCTTGTCCTTCTTGGGTTTTTTGACTTCCTTCTTCTGACTGTTGTTGCCCTTGGCCATAATATGACTCCTAATAAGGGATTAAAAAACACAAATACATCGCCACGCGACGATGTATGTAAACGACACCGAAGAGTAAACTGAAAATAATAGTAACGTATCGGCGCATAAACGCCAGCGAAAAATACTGGAAAATTTCGGATACCGTTTACGCACGCCGGTAACCGGTAAGTGGGGGAAGCGGCAATTATTCCGGGCAAGTCTTCCGGGGGGCGAGTTTCTGGGACGAACCATTCTCATATCGCCGGCATTTATGCCGTCGATTTCGCCGCCTGCCCGGAAATACCGCCACGCCGTATGTTAAGGGTAAGTGGCAATTTTTCCCCGTGGGGTCAACATCGTTGTTTAATGGGTGGTTAAGCCGGCAAGTTTGACCGGTTGCATTAAAAGCATAAAACCGGCATAATAAATATCTCGGTGGATGGAAGCCAAATGGAGTTCATACGCCGAGGCACGCGGTCAGCCACGAGAAATCGGGCTGTCGGCGGTGCTATAATACAGTGCGATTAGAAATTGATCGCGGGGTAGAGTCCCGATAGCTATCGGGAGTAGCTCGTCGAAAGGCAACGGTAACAGTTGCCCGATGACGGGACAGAGAAATAGAAGTACGCGAAATTGATCGCGGGGTAGAGTCCCGATAGCTATCGGGAGTAGCTCGTCGAAAGGCAACGGTAACAGTAGCCCGATGACGGGACAGAGAAATA
>JAKATV010000533.1 GCA_021818565.1 Planctomycetota bacterium | reverse complement strand
AAGCTGCCCGCTGGAATTGGTTGGCCTTGCGTTCTGCGTTGCGTCTCCAATGGCCAGTTTCTGCCCGGGATTCCGCACGTTGGATAGGTTACAGGTATAATATTGCGGTCCGCCATCAACACCGGGCTGTTTCATGAGCATGAAAAAGTTCGGGTTGGCCGCGTAAGTGCTATAGCCGCAGGGTTCAAGGTCATACCATTGGGGGCCTTGGATAATGGGCAGTGTGGAAGCCGGACAAACAAAAATTGCGGCGAACTTTTCCATGGCGGTTTGATAGGCCGCAATATTGGATGCCGTTGGGTTATACCAAGTATTCGTCATCACCGAAGCATAATTATTTCCCTGGGTTGAAGTAAACAGCAAGACATTCCAGAAATCGATCAAAAACTGATTTGGATCATTGTCGGCGGCGATTTGTCCATAGGGGATAGCCCCTTCGTATTGATTTGTGTATTCAAAAAGCATTTGCCCCTGAGACCGCAAATTGGCTAAACAGTCAATGCTTACAGCGTCCTGTTTGGCCAGCGCCAGCGCGGGCAGAAGCAGTGCGATCAACAGCGCGATGATGGAAATCACCACCAGTAATTCAATAAGAGTAAAACCGTGTAGGGATTTACGAGCCGATTGGAATAAACGATTGGTACTCATGACGATTCTCCAAATGTTGGGCACGAGGCCCGGACAATAAAATACATTTGCACCGTAACTTTAGTACGGTATCAAAAGCGGCGGGGCACCTCGGACCGCCCGGAATGCGCCCCACCGCCAACGTCGCGTTACGCACTCCGGCGGGCCGCACGCTTGCGACTGATAAGTAACATTCCCAAGCCGCCGAGAGCAAAAAGCCCCACTGCGGCTGGTTCGGGAACCGGCGTCATGGCAACATCAGTGACATCAACGGTTCCGGTGCTGCCAGCTGTACCATTGTTTAAAAACTCCAAATTCGTAGATGCCGATGGTGCAATGAAGCTTAGCGTAAACGGCGTCCAGCCGGTATTAATGATAGCCGGTGTCTGCGTGGCGATCTGTTGGCTGTCCGCCGCGTTCGTAGCAATTACTTCTAGGACATCGGCTGTTTCGCCAGCCCGCGCGGCACCGTAGTAAGTTAGGGTATAGCTCGACCCGGGCGTGGTGGCGACGGTCTGCGCGACAGACGCATCTGGCCCTTGCATGAACGCAAAATCGGGGAGATTGCCGTTTATCGTTGCGTTGGGAGCCGGCGAAAAAGGCAGGTTGTCGGATGTGGTGGGATAAAACCCTGTATCCGGCCCGTTAACGCCGTTGGTTCCGCTCCAGCCTGTGGGGTCGGCTGGGTTGGGCGAAGCCGAGTATCCCGGGAACGAGGCATACGCGGCGGCATTATCCGAAAAATTTCCGTTAGTAATCAGGTTGGTGGCGACCATGCTGGCCGAAGCGGCACCAGCCAATCCCGCAACCGCCGCTATCGCGAGTGCCGCAGCCGCAAAGGAACAACCACGAGAACTTGATAAACCGTTGATAAACATCTTGGACTCCTTCTGCTCCCAGTGGGAGCCATGTGTATTGCCCACTGACCGAATGGGCTGCGGTTTGTCCCGGCGCGGGACCGATAGAAACGAATGCATTTTGCTAAACATAGCAACCTCCTAAAAAAGGAACTAATTCGCTCTCTTCTCCACGCCAACCACAATAGTTGGCAAATATGGGGCCGGGAGCGTTTTGAACCATACCCAGCTCGGTGTCCGGTGATAAATAACATGACTTGTGCATGCGTCGATATCACCATCCGGTTTCCGCCTTGCGTAGAATTCGGTAATGCATCTCCAACAGGCAGCCAATATTTTCAAGTTCCAGGCAACACCGCATTTTCAAACGCATCCGGCGGTGGACAAGCAACCGCTTTAGATAACAGTAGTGAGTATATCCATAAAAAAAATAAATGCAAGCGAAAAACATTTTTTCATCATTCGCAATTATGCATTAAAACACTATAAATAATGGCATAATTCCATCTGTTATTGGCCGCCTCGCAGCTTAATCATGGTTGACAACAGGCTGCGGAATACACGCCGTAAAGCACAATTGACACGATAACTCAGTATATTGACTTTTAGGATATGGAAATAATCGCCAGGCTCCAATGGAAGCGCGTTGTCCGACAGTCCGAGCACCTCCGCCAGGAATAAATTGCGGAATTTTCCGCCCCCGCGCGTAATTGCGGTTTTCCTCACGTTGACCAGCAAGGCCGCGAAGGTTGCCGCGCCGGAGAACAGCCCCACGGATGGGACGGACGCGTCGTTGCGGGGCACCGAGACCGCCACTGTTCCCTGATTTGAATTGCTCGCATGGGAATGGTTTCGGCCATGGCAGCGATACGACAAGGACGCACCGGATGGCGCGGATACGGGGAAGGGGACGCGAAAAGGTGACGAATAGGATTTCCATGCGTGCATGGTGCCGGGAAATTCGTGGTTTGCAAAACCAAAACTCCCGCCATGGAACGAAACGAGAAAATTCCTCAGCCGCGGATTGATTCCGACTCCCGCGCCGCGGTCGATTCGCGCTTAACAAGTGTACATGCGATGGCCACCGTCAGGGTCTGCATGTCCGGACGATCCAGCCGCTGGCGCATGACATTCATCGCCTGAAGGGCCATTTCCTCAGGAGCCTGACGGACCGTGGTCAGCGGCACTGGCAACAGGGAGGCCGTGGGCGTGTCGTCGAAGCCGACAAGCTTGACCTGCCGGGGAACCTGCACGTCGGACTTCAACAGACTTCGCAATACCTTGGCCGCAGTCATGTCGTTGGCGCAGGCGATGCCGTCCGGTTGGTGTTGCGACAATATTTTTTCGATAACACCAGGATCGTCAGCATCGCCTGGACAAACCTCCAATTTTGCCGAGCGGGAAAAGCAGATGGCCCGGCGGATTCCCTCCAACCGCGCCTCCACCGTGGGATGGTCCTGGCCACCGGTGAAGAATACGATGCGGCGGCAGTCGCGATGGATTAAATGTTGCGCCACCAGAAAGCCGCCCAATTCATTATCACTGCCGACCACGTCGAACCGGCTGCGATCGCGCAGATGGTGAATATCCCGATCCAGCAGCACCAGCGGAATGTGATGATCCACGCATTGCCGGGCCACGGTCTCGTTGACCTCGGCGCACCTGGCCGTTATCGGCAGCGGCAAGTAAAGCACGCCGCTGGCACCGGACGCCCCAAGCTGATCCAACGTGGCCACGGCCTGTTCCGGCGTGCATTGATCGGAAATTTCGTGAAAAGTTATTTGCCAGCCGCATTTTTGTGATTCGCGGGTGAGCGTCTGGTGAACGATGGTAAAAATGCTGTCCGGCTCAAGCAGACGCGGAAATAGCAGGCCAACACGTAATAAGTTCGGAGGCCGCGACTCTTCCACATAACTGCCGGATCCGTGCCGTCGGCGCACCACGCCGGCGGTTTGCAAATCCCGCAGTGCGCGAATCACGGTAATCCGTGAGACGTTAAACTGCGCCATCAACTTGGGTTCGGCTGGAAGTTTACCGCCAGGCGGGTAATCACCGCGTCGGATAGATCGCAGTAGCGCGTCATAAACCGTCCTGTATTTAGGACGGCCAAGACGACGGCGCACGCCGGCATGGGGAGCGGACACGATGGTTTTGGCGAAATTACGCATGCAACGTACTCGTTAACAGCCTTTCGGCCAGTGCAGACTCCCGACGAGCCTGTCACTAAAAAATTATATCTCCCCGGAAGGTAAAGCACATCAGCACAGCGGCATTGAATTCGTAACTGTTTACCGCTCCGCGGCGAATATTCGCAATAACGGGTGCGCCGTGAAAAGGCGCTGGTTTTCAGCGGGAGACAAACCCGCCCGGCAAATTGGTCGTTCCAGCCGGTAGCAATCGGGACGGC
>JAKATV010000441.1 GCA_021818565.1 Planctomycetota bacterium | reverse complement strand
TGCCCAGCCAGCAGCGACTGTTTTTGCGATGCTCCCACAGCAGCCAGAAACCGAAGGGCACCAGCACATACATCGGCGGCACCGGCCCCTTGCTTAATACGGCCAGCCCCAACGCCACACCGCCCAGCCCGGACCACACCCACCAGCGCCTGGGATATTCAGCCGCCACCAGCAAACCCAGAAATCCCAGCGTGGTGAATGCTGTCCCGTAAATATCATAAGACGCCATCCGGGCCTGCCGGATGAACACCACCATGGATGCCAGGGCAATGGCCGCAAACAGCCCCAAACGCCGATCACGCGAGGTAACACATCCTATGCCATAGGTGGCCCAGCAGGTAAACAAGCCCAGCACAACGGACGGCAGGCGAACCACCCAGAGATTGTCAGTATGAAACAGCATGGCCAGACCGGCAGGTATCCATACCGGCAGCGGCGGCTTTTCCAGCCGGGGCATCCCGCCCAGTGTGGGAATTAGCCAATGGCCATCACGGTACGCTTCGCGGATGGGCACAAGATTGAACAACTCCATCATGGCGGTGGCTTGGCCATGGCCCAATAATTCCAGGAACAACGGCAGGGCAAACGCGGTGATGATTGCTAAAGCGCCCCAGTGTGGAATATTGCAATCCGCGGCGGCCGGTGGCGCATTATTGCCGCTGGCGCTGCCGGAGCAAAATGTTGAACTACGTTGTGTTTCGCTCATGATGGCCCAGTAGTGTCAGAATGCGAATGTCTCAGTTGCAGCAGCGGCTTGCCAGGCCGCCCGCGCCAAACTTGCCGCCCATGGCGAATTTCCCGGACGGTATACACCGGCTTGCGTTGGGCTTCAAAATATACACGCGAAATTAACTCCGCCAGCAGCCCGGTGGAAAAGAACATCAGCGCCATCATAAACAGCATGGCACCAAGAATCAGCAGAGGCCCGTGCGACGTAAGAATGCTGTAACCGCGAATTTTTTCATAAATTAAAAACAGGCCGATCAAAAACGATCCCGCCAGAGAGATCAATCCGATTTTCCCAAATAGATGCAGCGGCCGAGTGAGATAGCTGTTAAGGAATTTAATGGTCAGCAGGTCCAGCATCACACGAAATGTCCGACCGATTCCATAATTGGACGGGCGATATGGGGCGTTAATATTTTTGATGGGCACTTCGGCGATGGTGGCCCCGGCCATGGCCGCCAGAGCTGGGATAAAGCGATGCGAATCCCCATAAAGGTTCAAATGCTCAATAAGATCGCGGCGGTACGCCTTGAACGTGGTACCGAAGTCATGAATCTCCACACCGGATATTTTCCGGATCAGCCAATTGGCGGTTTTGCTGGGTATGCGCCTTAAAAACAGGCCATCCGCCCGGCGTTGCCGCCAACCGGAAACGACATCAAAGCCTTCATTAATTTTGGCGATGAATTTTGGAATTTCATCGGGGTCATGCTGTAAATCACCGTCCATGGCGATAATGATTTCTCCCCGGGCATGATCAAATCCGGCTGCCAGGGCGGGAGTTTGCCCAAAATTTCGCCGCAACTGAATGACCAGGATATGCTCATCTCCCTGTCCCAGGGCACATAGTCTGTCATAGGTTGCGTCGGAACTGCCGTCATCGATGAAAATAATTTCATAAGGCTTTTCCAGAGCCGCCAGATTGCGCGTCAGGGCGGCGTACAACTCGCTGATGGAAGCCTCTTCGTTATACATGGGAACAACCATGGAATAATATGGCTCCGGCGTGACATGCTGCCACTCCGTCGGCGAGGGGGCTAAATGTGCTGAAACCATTTCCATATCAACTCCTGCCGGGACTGCCGGCCGGTCCTTCACTTCACGCATGGCCGATTTAGCGGGCCTGCCAGATTATAAACCTTACGGACTACGTTGGACATGCGCATAGTAGGCTGTGTTAAAATCGCTGCGGCCGGCCCGGCGGGCATCAGGAAGCAGGGTGCCGATATATACGACCTTGCGCCGCAGCGCGATGGCCGCCGCCCCCGCCCGATGCTTAAAGCCCTGAACAGAAATCACGCATTTGAAATTTTGCGGACCATTTTCAATCGTTACGCTTACCCCGTGTTTTGCAATAAATTCAGCCGCATTTTGCGCGTACCGGGGTAACGTGGTCAAAATAACCAGATACCATCGATTGGGAGAGCGAACAACCTGGGATGCCGGAACCACGCGGCCAACGTGTACCGGCGGCGGCGACGGTTTTGAGGGAGTTGCCGAATGTGCCGTCGGGGTCGAACCGTTGTCATTAAAGGGCAGTAATTGCGGCTGCACAAGTCCCGGCGTAGGTGTGCCGGGAGAAATGGCAATGGGCTGCAGCGGCTGGCGAGCTCGATGATGACTGGTGGAAACAATGATGATCACCGCCAAAATGAGGGCCACAACTCCCGCAACGGCCACCAGTATCCAAGGGCGGAATCGCGCGAGGATCTGGTCCAGCAGAACCGGCTCCAGGGAAGCGGGCGACGCGGATGGTGGAACCGGGGTTTCGGTTTTCGCCCCGGTAGCGGCTGGAAAAAGCGACGCTCTGGTCGGCGGCGGACGGATCGATCCGGTGGCGGGCGTGCGCAAGGGCGTACGATTATTCATCGAGGGCGTGGATTCGACCGTCGGCGGCTTGGGTGTTGCCGCCGGTGTTTCCTTTTTAGGTGTTTTCTGGGTCGTCCTGCCTAACACTTCATAAAGCGTGGCGGCATCTTTTTTCCTATTTGTCGCCATACATCACCCCGAAAATTCGCGAGCCGGACAATCCTTGTGCGCCGCGTATAGCGTAATGTATCGACCCGGAGCGGTAACTACAATCACTGGAATGATTATTTTTTCAATTCCCACATTTAATAAAATACGTATCATGGACTAATCAATGGTAATGGAAGATTCAATGACCCTGTTTTTTCTTCATCCCGGCCTGTTGGTTCTTCCCGTGCTGGTCGCCGTGGGCGGCTGGTTTCTGCTGCCGCGCGGCGGAATTACTCAATACCCTTTCACCATTTTGGAATTCTGGCCGGAGGAAGCGAGCAGAGCTGCGGGCCGCTGGAAAGCAAGGCCGGATTGGCCTTGGATATTTATTCTCATAGCGGGGGTACTTGCCGCCCTGGCATTGTGTTCACCACGCCTGCAAACAACCGCGCCAAAAAATGCAGCCGCGCCGAGCATAACGCTGCACGCCATTGGCCGCAGTCTTCCCCAGAACAACCAAAGCCTGGATGTATTTATCCAATCCCCTGATATCCCCCGCAACTCCAGTTACCAAGTCATCCTTACGACCCACCAGCAAATCTTGCGACGGAGTGTATCCGCTGCAACGCTGAAAGCTGGAATCGATATATCTCCCGTGTCGGCAACGCCCAATATTGCCATCACGCTTAAGCAAGACCATCGAATCATCGCACAAAAAACCCTGCAACGGGAATCCGGCACCAGGCCCATTTCCGGGCATTTTATCGGCACGCCACTATCCGCTTTTCAGCGGCTCTTCGCGGCCATGCATGATGTGACCCTGCATGGCCATGCGGATGATCCCAGCATCTGGATCGTCCACCAACGGCGTTTTAATCCGAAAATTTTGCAGGGGATATTACCCAGCACCATTGTTCTATTGGGCGATACACCCGGCCCGGGACTCAAGCCGGGTGCGGTAATAACCCTGAACCACGCCGGCCCACTGACTGCGCTAAGGCATCATGGGTTGATGCAAGCGGTAGATCCTTCCCGCGCTACCGTGCTAAGATTTTTCACTGCGCAGCTCAATTCGCATTGGCGCAGTCTCATGGCCATTCAAGGCCACACCTGGTTGGCGGAAAGACGCGATGCGCCGCGTGAACAAACGTGGCTGTGGCTGGCGGGTCCCATGGATTCAGAATGGACCACATGGCCGGATCACGCATC
>JAKATV010000378.1 GCA_021818565.1 Planctomycetota bacterium | reverse complement strand
CGGCGCAGTGTGACGTTTTTCATCGGGTCGGATTAATTCGCCTGAATCAATGGATTCGCGTATTGCGCCGACACGGTGCCCGGCGGACGGTAATGGTTGGCAGAGTCGCCAAGGAAAGAATGTATGATCGCTTTCACATGTTACGGTATATGCCCGACTGGCGTACGGCACGGCTTTGGCTGGTGCGGCTGCGGCATGACAAGCGATCGGACCGATTGCTGCGTGCTGTGGCCGATGAACTGGCCAGCGGTGGAGTGGAAATAATGGACGCACGGCCGTATATACCGGAACTGTTAGCTGACAGTGGAGTTATGACGCGCTGCCGGCCTAACGCCGACGTTATGGCCGATATCGACTTTGCCTGGCCGTTGTTAAGGCAAGTCAACATGCTTTTAATAGGTCAAAGTCTGGCCTGCAAGGACCGGGAAATCATCGCGGTAGAGGCCGTCGAAGGCACCGATCGGATGATTGAGCGCACCGGGACTTTGTGCAAACGCGGTGGATGGGTGCTGTGCAAGGCCAGTAACCCGAATCAGGATATTCGATTTGACGTGCCCACCATCGGCCCGGCTACAATTGAACGCCTGAAGAAATTCGGTGCCGCGGCGGTGGTGGTGGAAACCGGTAGAACTATTATGCTTGAGAAGCCGGAACTGTTGAAATTGGCCGATCAATTGGGCATTGCGGTCATCGGACGGCCAATGGGCGGGGATTAGTGGGGAAAATTCATTAATTCGGCAAATAACAGGGCCTGAAAGCTCTTGTCACGGCTTTTTCGTGGTTTTTATAGGCCGCCATTTGACATATAGATAGGTATGACTAGTATCATATTCGAGAAACCGCGTGTTGCTTTTGCGGTGAAATTCATGAGCGAACGAGAAAAATTTGGAATTGAAGAACTCGCCGTGGTGCTGAGCCACTACGATATTGGCGTTATTACCACCCTGAAAGAGTACGCCCGCGGGTCCCGTAAAGCTCCGAAATTACTGATTCGCTCGGAAAAGGGAGATTACCTGCTCAAACGCCGGGCGCGCGGCAAAGATGACCCGTTTAAGGTGGCATTTTGTCATGCAATTCAATTGTACCTGGCGGAAAAGCAGTTCCCGCTGCCCCATTTGATCGGCACCAAGCGTGATAATAATTCGATGTTGCAGCTTTCCGGCGCAATCTATGAGCTTTTTGAATATATTCGCGGAACTGGATATGACAATTCGCCGGAGGCCACGCAGGATTCCGGACGCATTCTGGCACTTTATCACAAGCTTTTGCGCAATTACACGCCGGAATATGAGCCGCCCACGGGGAGTTATCACAATTCCAAGCATATTGGCAGCAGCATCGATCAGATTCCCGACACCATGAGCCGTAACAAGCAATCGTATGGCGGCACAGCGGTGGTAACAGATACCTTGGAAATATTGCATAAAGCGTATGTGGAGGCGGCGGCCAAAGTCAATGAAATCGGCCTGATGGACTGGCCGCTGCAAATTGTGCATTGTGACTGGCATCCGGGAAATATGCTCTTTAGAAATCAAAAGGTGGTAGCGGTCATTGATTATGATTCCGCCCGCATGCAGCAGCGGATTGTGGACTTGGCCAATGGCGTGCTGCAATTTTCAATTATTGGCGGAGGCGATGATCCCGCAACTTGGCCCGATCACGTTGATGAGGCCCGTTTTCAAAAATTTATGTACGGGTATGATTCAGTGGATATGATTAGTGTGGCGGAATTACAGGCGGTGCCTTGGCTGATGGTCGAGGCGATGGTCGCCGAAAGCGCGTTCCACATTGCTGCCACGGGATCGTTTGGCCGTATTGAGGGATTCGGATTCTTGAAAATGATTGAGAGGAAAGTAAAATGGGTACAGGAACATACGGATCGACTGATAAAGTTAGTTCACAGTTAGCCGTAAGACCCAATGGACGTCCAGGCGCTTGGGGCAGATCTCACTTCGGCATTCGGCCGAAAGGTTCCGCGTTCACGGAAGAACTTGGGATAACAAAGCAACGCGATGATTTTGGGCTTCGCCCGGGCCACGCGTACGGATGGGAACGTTATCTATGTGTTTGAACAATCCGGCCAGCTCCGGCAATTGCCGGGAATGCGGTCGGGGCAAAGTTATTCCGCACAATCGAAGCGGACGATAAAAAGGAGTTAGCCATGAATGTGCTGATGCCTCAAACAGGTCTAAGTGGAAATTATGCGTTGATCTGTGAACGACTCAAACAAGTTCGCACCCAGGTCTGCGGCCGGCGCGGACAGTCACGCTTTGCCTTTTTACTGGGTCTATCCCCGTCCACCTATAATTATTATGAAAAAGGTCGCGTACCGCCGGTGGAAGTGTTGGATTTAGCCGCCAAAATATCCGGTGCGCCGTTGCTGTGGCTTATTCGTGGTGAGCCGGCGGACTTCAGTATTACGACGTTGAGTTTTATCGTAGGTGAAATGCCGGAAAAGTCGAAGGACCAAGCAAAGGCGGATCCCAATTAAGGCGATCTGAAGTTTTCGTACACGGACTGGTTCCCCAAGCGGAATATACCGTGTTTTAACAAAGGTAAATCATGCGCCGTTCTTCCGGGAAATCCGCCCCGCCGCCAGCAATTGTGGCGCTCACAGTAATTGCGTCACTGTTTTTTATACTTGGCACCATACCCGCGCGGGCGCAGGTGGCGGGGTTGGCCTTTCTATCACCGCGCATTGTCAAGGCAGCGATTCAGGCAACACCCGCCGTGCTGCCGGTGCCAGGAAAAGGCATTTTGACCATTTCCTGCACGGTCAAACCAGGCTACCACCTGCAAAGCCACCATCCCCTGGATAAATTTCTTGTGCCGGCGGCAGTTACCATTTCGCCGGTTCAGGGATTTCACTTTGGCAAAGTTCATTTTCCCAAAGCCCGGACAATTCCGGCTTCAGCGCAAATCACCAGTTTTGGCAAACTCTTAGTATATGAGGGGCAATTTGTCATCCATGTTCCCTTCATGGCTTCCACCCAGGCAACAAATGGACGCCACATTATCAACGCGGCATTTACATTTCAGGCGTGCAATGCCCAATCCTGTCTGCCCCCGCAAACTCTGAAACTTTCAACTGTCGTTACGATATCCGGTGGACAATTGCCATCAGGCGGAGTGAGCGGTTCCGCTAAATCCCAGCATGTCGGCCAAAGCCATAACCCACCGGCCGGGGCAAAAGCGGGCGCACCGTCACAATCCAGTTCGCAGGCTACCCTTGCGGCAATCAACGCATTGCATTATCAAATTAAAACGATCCATGAGCCGCTGTGGCGATTGATATTATTCGCCTTGCTTGGCGGATTAATTCTTAATGTCATGCCGTGTGTCCTTCCGGTAATCCCGTTGAAGGTTCTGGCCATGGTGCAGCAGGCGCATGGCTCAAGGAAAATGGCGATCGTTCATGCCCTGGTATTTTCAGCGGGGATTATTTCTCTGTTTTTAATTCTTGCCATCGTCATGGGTGTATACCGGGCGGCCAGCGGACAAACACTGACGTATGGCATGCAGTATCAGCACCCCGCATTTTTAATCGCCATAGCGTTAATCGTTCTGGCCCTGGCGCTATCCATGCTGGGGGTATGGACCATTCAAGCGCCCAACGCGTTATACGCCGTTGAAAGCAACCGGGGCGGATTAGCCGGAGCGTTTGGCATGGGCCTGTTAGCCACGCTTCTGGCAACGCCCTGCAGCGCTCCATTTCTGGGTGTCATGCTGACATGGGCCTTGGTGCAGCCGACGGGCATCATCGTGCTATTTTTTGTGCTCATCGGCGTAGGCATGGCGTGGCCGTATGTGCTGCTGGCGGCATATCCATCATGGCTTAGTCACGTACCGCGTGCCGGGCGGTGGTCGGAAATTGTAAAAGAAGCGTTGGGGCTGGAGATCGGA
>JAKATV010000252.1 GCA_021818565.1 Planctomycetota bacterium | reverse complement strand
TCCGATCAGCGCCAAGCCTAACAGCAATAGGGGGCATAATGTTTCCGCGAAGCCGTCACTTAAAATTCCAAATCCGCTGACTTCCCGACTTTTCAGTCGGCTGATAAATAATTTCACCTGAGTGCTGTTGTGTTGCACGCCGGATTGGCGGAGCCACTGTTGTTGATGCTTTTGAAAATAATGAATCGTCTGGGGAATTTCCACATACCGCTGATATAGGCCTTTAAGTGTTACAGCGCAAAGCAACCCTGCCAGCACGGCAATGACCAGTCGTTGTCGCCGCGGCGTATGGCATAAAATTCCCGCTGTCCATCCGCCCAATAGCGCCATGCCCAGATCAAAGACCCCAACCAGGGCGGCAAACCGATTGGCCGCCGTGAAAATCGCCGCAACCGCCGCCGCCAGCACCAATGCAATTATCCCCAACTGCACCCACTTACCTGCGGAAATAGATTCGCACGCCATAAGCGCAACACCGCAGATCAGCAGCGATAAAATGCCCAATCCCATGACCTCCGCCGGCCCGGTCAGGTTCCCCACTGTCGATGCGCCCGTGTGCAAAAATGCCACGCTTCCACTCCAGACTCCGTCGCCGATCGGCTCGGGTATGGTCAGGCGAAGGCACAGAACCACCAGCAATGCAGCCAGGGCCATCCACGCCACGGTGTTGCGTTGCGCCTGATTCATTGCACATGCTCTCCCAGGCGTTCCAGAATTCCCACAATGGTTAACACGCTTAGACACTGCGCGGCGATAAGCACCGCCTCAAATCCGTTGGCCTGGGCCAGCAGCGGGGCGGACAATCCGCTGGCCAATGTTACGGCATAAATCACCAGCACCGCGCCGCGCTTGGTAAAGCCATGCCGCGTAAGCCGATGTGAAAAATGATTGGTATCCCCCAAAAACGGACTGCGGCCCCGATGTAGCCGCAACAGGCATACCACCACAAAATCGTAGAGCGGAACCGCGGCCACCACCAACGGCATAAGGACCGCATACCAGCGCCCATGGCCGGCGTAAAACGTGGTGCGAATGGTCAACGCGGCCAGAAAAAATCCCAGAACCATGCTGCCGCCGTCACCCATAAATATTTTTGCCGGCGGAAAATTATGGAACAGGAAGCCCGTCGCCGCGCCGACATAAAGCAGCAGCAAACCGCAGATAAACCACTGGTGCGTTTGCACGGCACCGATAAAGAAAAGCGAACCACATATCGCCGCCACACCCGCAGACAGGCCGTCCATGTTGTCCATGAAATTAAACGCATTGGTAAGCACGACAATCCACAGTACGCTGGCCGCCGCGGAAAGCAGTTCTCCGCCGGGGAAAAGATGATCCAGAAACGTCAGCACCCGGAAACCACCGGTTTGAATACACTCCCCGCCGCCAACCAGAGCGGCCGCCATCAGCAACTGCCACAGCAGTTTCGGAACCGCCCGCATGGCATTACGATCATCCACCAACCCGAGAATATGAATTCCCAGCGTGCAGATCAGCAGCCACAACGCCAGCAGCCGATGGGCCGCCAAGCCCGGCAAATATACGCGCACGGAGGCCGGCAAATAATTTTCCAGCGGCTGATGGGCAAACAAACCGGCGACCGCTATGCCGCAAATCAAGGGAAGCCCAATCGCCCAGAATATGGCAATTCCCCCGCTGCGGGCGATGGGAGCATGATGGACCTTGCGCAAGCCCGGCTGATCAATTAAACCGATGCGCGCCGAATAGCGCCGCACAACCGCGGTGCCCAGCACGCACAGCGCCAAACTGCTGAAAAATAGTCCCAGAGCGATTTGGAGCATCCATGAACCTCAATGAATCAGGCTATCTACTGCCCGGCGGATTTACAACGCGCCAGCCGCCGCCGGCAGTTGTTTTACATAGGCGTCCCGACATCGGAGAAAAAATTCCTGCGCCGTGGGCGTGCGGTAATCCGCGTAGGTCCAGGGCCACGGTGCCCAGCCTGTCGCGGTCCAATGGAGCGTTACCTCCGCAAAAATTCCTTCTCCCAGGTAAACGCGGTGACTGTGATCCTTGGTGGTTGCCAAAATCACTTTGGTGCGCGAGACATATCCGGGATCAATATTAATCGGTCGCTGGGCCGCACCGGGAAATTGCCCCGCCAGCAGCACTTCGGCCTTATTGGTTTCCAGCTTGCACTTGGCCAGCAACTGCGGCTGACAAAGTGTGGCAAAGCGTACCCATTGCCGCAGCAGGCCCGTGCCCATCTGATCTTCATAGTACGCGGTAAAATTAAAGTCGATGATTTCCGATTGATCATCAATCGGGCCATACCATTGGGAAAGATGCTGCCGCGCTGCCGCCAGCATCGCGTCGTTCCCCGCAATGATTCCGGCAAACCGCAGCACGGGCAAAGGTTGATTGGGTAAAGCCATATTTCCGTCGCCTTTAATTGCCGCACACGCCCTGCCGAAGGTCCCGGCCACACACGCCATGAAGCGGGCGGCGGGCGGAATATCTTGAGGCTGCCGGTTCCAGCTTAAACTCTGCGGCCCCGTTCCCGGAACCGGGCCGCACCAGCAACCGTCGCCGCTTGGACAGGTTGAATTATCGACAATGCCTTAAAATCAGCAAGCCCGACCGGCCCATCGTCAATTTGAGTTCCGCCCCGCGTTAAGAGAAAATGCCAATTCCGGCGATATCCGATTCGCGGGTCATTGGTGAACTTCCGCGCGGGGTGATAAAATCCACCTAATAGCGCAATGCGGCGCACTTTGGTAACAGGAGTCAACGATGGCAACCGCACGCGGTAAAAATAGCAGGCAATCCACAGCAAAAAAAAATCGCGGCGCTACGCCGGCGGTCTCCAAGGCCCCACGCGCGACGGAAAAAGGGGAAACGCCCCAATCCGCTTCCGCCGCGGTGCCGCGCAGTGCCCAACTGGGTTTGAGTTTTGAGCAGCCCATGCTGCAATTAGAGCGGCAAATTCAGGAACTGGTGGTGATCCAGGAACAAAAGGGAGTGGATTACAACACCGAAATTATGCGTCTGCGGGACAACCTCACCGCCCTGATGAAAAAAACCTATGACAACCTTTCCGCATGGGAAACCGTGCAGGTGGCCCGGCATCCGGCCCGTCCGCAGACCCGCGATTACATTGATCTGATTGTCAAGGAATTTGAAGAACTCCACGGCGATCGGCGGTACGGGGATGACAAAGCCATCGTGACCGGCACCGGCAGAATCAGCAGTCATAAGGTGATGCTGGTGGGCCATCACAAAGGGCGAAATACCAAGGAAAAGATCGCCTGCAACTTCGGCTGCGCCCACCCGGAAGGGTATCGCAAAGCCCTGTTAAAAATGCAGTTGGCGGCAAAATTCAAATTACCGATTGTGGCCTTTATTGATACGCCTGGAGCCTATCCCGGCTTAGGTTCTGAAGAGCGCGGAGTCGCGGAGGCCATTGCGTTAAATCTGCGGGAAATGGCCGTTCTGCCCACGCCGATTATCTGTATTGTCATCGGTGAAGGCGGTTCGGGCGGGGCGTTGGGCATTGGCGTGGGAGACCGCCTGGCGATGCTGCAATATGCATGGTACAGCGTGATATCACCCGAAGGGTGCAGCGGCATATTATGGAAGGGTTCAGACAATGCCGCCGATGCCGCTGAAGCCTTGAAACTTACCAGCAAAGAACTTAAGCAGACGGGCATTATTGATGATGTCATACGTGAACCCCTCGGTGCCGCACACCGCAATCCCCGCGCCGCCGCGGAAGCCCTGGAACGCTACATCGACCGGGCATTAAGGGAACTGAAAACCGTCTCCTCGGAAGATCTGGTGGATCAGCGGTATCTGCGGCTGCGTAAATACGGATCCGAAGCGATGACCGGCGCGTGAAGGCCGGCAGGCTCTTGCGCAGTCCCATATAAATATATACCAATTTATAAATTGA